>JBDGRB010000061.1:0-3776 GCA_042218485.1 Halobacteriaceae archaeon
TTTTCTTGTTCTAATTCTAAGGGAACTTTGTAGATATTATCAACATCAGGATTGGAAAATACGGCAGATTTCGCCACATCACAGAATAAACTTATTTTTTCTTTGGTTTGATCTTCAAGAGGTTCAGGATTGCGTCCAATTATGCCATCTGGCTGGAGTCCAATGGAACGCAGTTCTTTGACACTGTGCTGGGTTGGCTTCGTTTTTTGTTCTCCATTTTTCGAATTCGGAACTAACGTAACATGGAGATACAATACATCCTCTTGGTCTTCCTCATGGGCAAATTGACGCAGTGACTCAAGAAACGGCATTCCTTCGATGTCGCCCACGGTACCACCGACTTCAGCAATACAAATATCAGACCCTGCCGCAGCCTCACGAATGCGACGTTTAATGTCATCTGTAATATGGGGGATGATTTGGACTGTCTTCCCGAGATAATCCCCCGATCGTTCTCGATCAATAACGTGTTTATAGACTTTTCCCGTTGTTATGTTATGATCTGAGGTCATATCAGTATCAAGGAACCGTTCGTAGTTCCCTAAATCGAGATCGACCTCGCCGCCGTCTTTTAAAACAAATACCTCGCCATGTTGATACGGGTTCATCGTCCCTGCATCAACATTGATATATGGATCAATCTTTACTGCTGTCACTGAAAACCCAGCATTCGTTAACAGTCGGCCAATACTTGCGGCAGTAATACCTTTACCAAGCCCCGACATGACCCCACCCGTAACAAAGATGAACTTATTGCCAATTGTTGGGTCATAGCCTGTTTCACTCGGCATAATATGTGTCAGCAATGAATCCCCAAAATGGTTACGGAGCTCGTTTTCCCTCTACAATTCTTCCGTTTGCTCGTGGTAATCTGGATCCTCAAGTAACCATTGAAGTAGGAAATCAGCGATCGTCTCAGCAACCTTGGCTTGTTGATTTACAAAGAAATGATCGGAAGAATATTGTTGGACATCCATACCCAATTGCCGGGCTTGATCAACATATGGTTCCCAATCAGCGGTGTCATCACGGGTTCCATATACAACCTGCGCAGGAATTTCGATGGATGTGAGTGCCTCAACTGGATTAAACGTATCATCGATTGTCGATACGGGGGCTAATACAGAAAGTGCCTCAAGGTCGACATCAATATCTGCCGCCGCCATTGTCGCAATTCCAGCTCCAAAACTATATCCAAATAATGAAACGCGTTCAAAATTGCTATCTGCCCACCGTATGGCATTACGAGTGTCCGTTAGTTCCCCATTCCCTTCGTCCCATTCGCCATAATCGAATCGGAGCGTCGCAATGCCATTATTCCCTAATTTTTCAGCCAATGCCGTTAACCGTGCATCATCTTTATTCCCCCGATACTCAGGATGAGGTGGACAAGCGACAGTAACAGCATCGGCTATTGGCGCATCAACTGTTCCGATGACATCCCGCGCCCCAGGAATATGAACTGTTTCGTTCTCCATACAATATCATTTCTCGGGTTAGGATTTTAAGGCCACGGCCGCTTATATCTCAATATGGGTATTATATCGCGGTTGTCGTATGCTATGCGATCAAAATTACACGCCATCATCAACCGATCAGAAAATCCCAAAGAAACATTAGATTACTCATACGACCAACTCCGTGACCAATTACAGGAGACAAAAAAGGGCATCGCAGATTTAACGACCCAGAAAAAACGACTTGAATTACAACGCCGGCGTTTGGAACAAAACATCGACAAACACGATCAACAGGCAAGAGAAGCAATTCGACAAAATCGAGAGGATCTCGCCCGGCGAGCATTAGAGAAAAAACAAACAAAAGAGTCTCAGATTAATCAACTCGATGAGCAAATTTCGAAACTTGAAGATACGAAAGAAAATTTGGTGGAGAAAAAAGAGACCCTCCAAAAGCGAGTTGATGAATTCAAAACACGTAAAGAAACAATGAAAGCCCGCTATCAGGCTGCTGAAGCAAGTGCTCGGGTTTCCGAAGCGCTGACGGGGGCTGGTGAAGAGATCGACGACATCAATCGTGCTATTGAACGTGCGACAGAACAAACGGATGAGATGGCTGCGCGGGCAGCGGCGTTAGATGAACTAACAGAAGAAGGCGTCCTTGAAGAGGCAGTGACCGATAAAGATGAAATTGATAGGGAATTAGAACAGGTTCAAAATGACGAAGAGATCGAAGTTGAATTAAAAACGATCAAATCCGAACTTGATGAGGTTGCCCTCGAGGACGAAGACAATGGTGATCCCAAAGAGCTACAAGAATCTGATAAGGAGTGATCACAACCATCATGTTGTATGAGAGTTGTGGAATGACCGAACAAGTGAAATAGACGGGCCTGAAACGATTGTTATATTCGCTCCATTTTGTTCAAGAATATAGACAGTTTTCGGTGTCGTACTCGTTGCTGGCATCACCACTGTACCATTGACCCGTCGAGCACCTCGAAGAGATAGCATTCGTTGCCAGATGGTGAGAAATTCGTTTGCTTCTGTAGGTGATCGCCACCGTGTGACCCATCTTACCACAACCCGATCTGATGTGTGTTCATAATAAACCATCCGACCATTAACCCACCCCGTTGCAGCTGATGTCGCAACGTTACTAGAGATTTCATTTACCCGTAATGCGCGCCGGATGACGATTTCGCCGATCCGATCAGAACGAATAGCCGTAAATGAATTATCAAGATTCCCTGATTGGGCGAGGGAACTCGGCAGTGCTGGAAGCACGTCAACAGCACTCGGATGGACGATACCACGGCTACTATTCGGGGGATTGGTGAAGAGTAAGTTATGTTTGTGTAGTGGTATCGATAATTGCTGGTAAAACTGTAATCCGAAATAATATGGTGCAAGGCCTAAGGCGTGTTGCCATCGGCCTCGGATAGGGATTGGTCGAGGATAGGAGGGAAAGGAGAGATTGCGCCCATATTTCATTTGATACCGTTTTGTGACCATCATCGCGTCACCTTCAATAATTGCTGTACTCACCACCATTGCATCAGTTGTCCACTTCGGGAAAGCCTCACGAAAGTTCGTCCGGTTATTTGTCAGTAAGCCATGCTGGTATTGGAGAGCATGAACTAATTCATGGACAAATACTAATTCTAACGATGCATTTCTCATTTCGAGGAATTTTTGACGTAAAAGAAAAATGTGGACCACGCCGTCCTTTTTGACCGTATATCCTAACGGTTGAGTTGTCGGGACGGATTGGTTAGATGCTAGCCCCAAGGCACGAGCCCCTGGATAGGTGATTCCCGCAAAGAAATCCGGCAAATCTACAATAGCTTGGTGCTGTCGGCCGTATGTCGTGACAATGATTTTTGCTGTTGCATTTAACCCCCGAAGGCGTTCAACCCGCTCTAATACGAGACTCGCATTAAATGGAGGAGCAAAATTTTGAAACTCAAGGAGAGTCTCACTATCCGATTTCGTGGTCGATGGCGAAGGCTGACCGGTTGGTGATATTTGAGTAGTTGTGGGTGGTGAAAGGGATTGGGAGGGCGATTCTATAGTTGATGGCGTTGGCGAGATCTGATAGGGAGCTTGACCACAACCAGCAAGAATTATGAGACACGCTACAAACTAGCATTGCAGTCGCATTTATAGGGACGCTCTATCAATGATTTACTCTCCTTCTTTTTAACTCTTGCAGGCTAAGTCTCCGTCCTCAAGGAGCAACGCAACGAGCGCATCGAGTGAGGAGCGCAGTAGGGCGGGGATACAGCCGTACGCCCCGTCAATAAACACATTCAAGTC
>JBDGRB010000066.1:0-3739 GCA_042218485.1 Halobacteriaceae archaeon
CCCGGGGTGATATATACCTGTTCGGGAACGAACTTGTTACTGCCGTTCGGCCCAACCTCGACTGTCACTGTTTCTTCGCCAGTAGGTTTTGTAGTTGTTTGTGTGGCCGTCTGATTCCCACTACCGGTAGTTGTTTGGGTAGTTGTTTGTTGTGATTCAGCGTCAGACTCTGCTTGCGAGATACCCATTGCTGCAAGTGCAGAAAGAGAACCACCAGTACCCTTCAGAAAATCCCGCCGATTCATATTACTAGCAAATTCTGGATGGAATAGCCATAAAGTCTCCGATGATGAGTTCAGTTATTTGAGCAACGACCATTCAATGTTACTAAATAGATGGTATTATGTGCGGTCTTCGGGCTGCTCCTTGTCAACTTCGTTGGGAACGAATTCGGGTCGTTCACCATTCACTCCGGCTTCCTCAAGTCGCTGCCGAAAATCATCAGCTCGAAACCGGCCAGATAGCCGGGCATTCGCAACAACGACTAACAGAAATACCCCGAAAAGAAAGAATCCAAAGGCAACAACAGGGACTATTACAGAGAGGCTGAAAGCAATCCAACTGAAAAATAGAATGACACTCGCTAATAACTGAACTGCGCCGACCACTTGTAATACCAGATTGCCGAGATCACGTCCAGAAGATTCGATGTCCTCCGGCGATGGTAGCGATACATCCTCGGAAACATCAGGAACATCATATGAGTCCATTGAACATAACGCAACAGATGGTTTGACATCTCTAAGCACAGTCCCCTGACCTTCAATTGTGCCATCCGGATAGACAATAGCATATCCTCTATCCGAATATGCAAGGAGACATTGTTCATCGTCATATTCTTCTCGTTCTAGTACCGCAAACACATCTCCATCTTTGATCCGACTCCGGAGATCTTGTTCAACTCGATCAATCAGTTTTTGTCCAGTTATCCATGTATCCGGATCGAAGGCTGCTTCCCACTCCTCAGCAGACATTTCTTTCATGTCTGCCGGACCAAATGAGTCGAAATCATACTGTTCCTCCACTTGCCTTTGTATATTTTTGGAGGATTCATTGTCTTTCGAAGGGGACTGCTCTGAATCCTCTGTAGAATCGCCCATTGTAATAATGTTAAAAGATAGATGTGTGTAAATCCTTCTTCTCAGCGTCAGTTTTTCGAACCAGTTCGACTACGCTTCAATAAATTGGCTTGAGAGAACCTCTCTAGTAATGCCACGAATACTGCACGGAACTTCCACCCGAGTTGACGGTGACTACTATATATAATATGTTATACTCGCCGATTTCATTATCGGTCGGTTTATACTTTGGAACAAACAAAAGCCATCGAGATGGTTTCAGAGAGCGTTATTGCGACTATTGTTGCTATCATGGTGACTTTGAGTTTTCCGTTTTATTTATACGGTGCATGGATTATCCTTGATACGAAAATTGTAACCTGGGATATACTCGTTCGCCATCTCACCTTTATCGGTATCGGATTAACATTAAACACAATTCCTGTCATCGTTTGGATGATCCCTCGTCTACTGGCTGAATTTGAAGGTATTTCAGTCTTTCACGCGTTTTTCGGTATTCAAGCCTATGCTATGCTCGGATTTGCACTGACTGGCATTATTCGAATATTTCAGGTAAAACGAAAACATGACCTGTACGAAGATCCCAACAAAGACATCGAGCTTGATAAATTGCATGAAAATATGCCAGCATGGCGACGCCGCCTCCGAGTCGGTGTATTTGGTTACCTGGTCTTATGGATTATCGCGTGGATTATTGGTATGGCATATTATATACTCCGGTATCCAATATTATGAAGGATCAACACTCCACTTGTTGAGTGTTCATCAAAATTATGTCTCCCAAGGGGAATTCGTCGCCAAATCAATATCATGTTGTTCCTGTGAAGAGGGACAGATATCTTCTAAAACACAATCCGCACAATCTGGATTTTGAGCAGTACAAGTAGCTCGACCATGGTTGATCAACAAATGCGTAAATTCCTGCCACGATTCTTTGGGAATCAATGTCGTTAAGTCATCTTCGATATGCTCGGGCGATGAGGAGTCTGTTAACCCCAACCGTTGGCTTAATCGTTGCACATGCGTATCAACAACGATGCCTTCTATAACATCATGTCCATGTTGAAGAACCACATTGGCTGTTTTTCTCCCGACACCATGAAGTGCGGTTAGTTCCTCTATTGTATCGGGGATTTCGCCGTCGTATTCATCGACGATTGTTTGGCAGGCATTTTTGATATACGCCGCCTTTTGATTATAATATGTTATCGAATTAATATCGGAAGCGAGGGTTTCAACATCTACCGATGCATAATCTTCCGGACTCTGGTATTTTTCAAACAGATCATCCGTAACTTGATTAACACGTTCATCCGTACACTGCGCAGAGAGGATCACTGCAATCAAAAGTTCTAAGCGATTTGAGAATTCCAATGAAATATCTGCGTCAGGGTACGTGTCTTCCAAGCGATCGATGATTTCGTTCGCTTGCTTTTCCCGAGAATTATGAGGTGTTCCCATATTTCTATATGCATGATATATGTATATTTACGCACCGAAATGTTTGGAGAAAAACAATTTTAACCCACTTCATTTATGATAAATTTCGCAACATCAATCTACGCAGGTTTTCCCCCACGTTTCGTTCCCTATATGAATATTCCGATGGAAACTGGCCCTGCTGAAAATAACCAAATATCATCCAAAAATATAATCGGGATATTTAACCCCATTTCTATCACCATTAAAGATATGAAGGCCACTGCAGTAGCCCATCCGATCCAAGGGCTTGTTAAATATCATGGTATGAGAGATCCCGAGAAACGGTTTCCCTACCATGATAGTATAAGTGTATGTACTGCTCCAAGTCATACGAAAACGACAGTTCAATTCCAGCCCGACAGCGACGAAGATACTTATCGTATTGATGGCGAACAGGTGACGGGTACTGATGCAAATAGGATCCAGAAGGTTGTAGAAAGAGTGCGTGATTTAGCTACAGATAAGTATACAGCAGCAGGAGTCCGGCTTGAAAGCGAGAATGATTTTCCAACAAATGTTGGGTTCGGATCATCATCTTCAGGGTTTGCTGCAGCCGCAATGGCATTATCCAACGCAGCGAATCTCGATCTTGATCGGGCTGAAATATCGACAATTGCACGACTTGGCTCATCTTCAGCTGCACGGTCGGTTACAGGCGGATTCTCTGATCTTCATGCTGGTTTGAACGACGCTAATTGTCGGGCATCTCGGATCCCATCGAATTTGGAAGAAAATACTCGAATAATAGGTGCATTAATTCCTGCGTATAAAGAAACAGAACAGGCTCATAAGGAAGCCGCAGCTAGTCATATGTTCCAAGCCCGACTGGCGTTTGTACATGAACAACTGGCGAAAATGAGGGATGCTTTATATAGAGATGATTTCACGGATGTATTTGAAATTGCAGAAAAAGACTCGTTAAGTTTGGCAGCTACGACAATGACAGGCCCATCCGGGTGGGTTTACTGGCAACCGACAACTATAGCTATTTTCAATACAGTCCGAAAATTGCGGAATAATCGTGATATACCGGTCTACTTTTCCGTCGATACAGGCGCCAGTGTATATATTAATACAAAAGATGATTTTGTTGATGAAGTTATGGATGCTCTCAAAAAACATGATATCGATCTGTATGAATGGGAAATTGGCGGGCCTGCTCGAATTGTAGACGGTGA
>JBDGRB010000068.1:0-3737 GCA_042218485.1 Halobacteriaceae archaeon
TACAAACTGCAGAAATGAAGCGTCGGGGTGAAACGTATACCGTTGCTCGCAATGTTGTCCAGTTACGTCGAGATATGTTTCCCTGGTTTGATGCAACCGAGGCAGCAAAGGTAGTCCAAACGTGAGTTTGACCCTTCCCATATTTTGGTATGCCGTCGAATGTAACACGTTGATTGGTCTCGTGTAGCGAACACGGTTCCTTCCTGCTGTAAATAAGGCGATTTTTCTATGTCCAAAGGTAAAATGATCCGAGGCCAAATATAACGCCGACAATAATTGACACGAAAAGAGAAATTGTTATACTCCGCCGGAATCCACTCACCACAATTGCAAATACAACCAGAACAGTCATCCCAAAGATACCAAGGGAATAGGCAATCCTTTGATTTCGTTTATTCGTCTCTTGTTCCATCTGTAGAAGAACGAATGCCCCAATCAGAGCACCGATAACAATTCCTGTCGGAATACCGATCAATACCGAAAACTCAACATACGGCAATAACAGTTCGGATACGACGAGAAACACAGCGAGGAAGGTTGCAACGCTTGCTCCGAGAGCATATCCAATGACACGAAAACGCATATGATAATATTAACAGAGGGTCAAAAAAAGAAGTGTTGGGGACAAATATTTCCAAGATATATTTATCAGGGCATAGAGCTAATATACATCTATGGCATATCGATTTATTCGAGCGAAGCCAAAGACAGATAGCATGACCGAACTGCATGACCGCCTTGAGAATGGGGAAATCGAACAAATGGATCCATTCGGTGAGGCGATGACGAAATCACTTACACAGGCACGTTTTGATCCCGACACACAGGAGGCGGTGTGGGTCGAAGAAGATTACTGTACCCCGCCGCTGGCCATGGAACGAGACGCGGTTCTCGATGACTATTTCGATTCAATTTCAATAGTCGATGAAAACGTAAACGAAGAAGACGGATGGGACAAAATTCAAGATTTGCCTTCGTTGTGGGATCGGGTCCTCTCGCAAGCATGATTTAGCGTGCCTGATTGAAACGGATTCTATTCCGAAACCGAATCTCGCCGCTGTTGAAAATGGTATAGATTTTTGTTTGATCATCGCCAATAATATACTATGGTTTCGCCCACCGATCGAACGTGTCCAGAGTGTGGCACAACAATGCAACCCACAGAAAAACACGAGATAGTCATCGATGTGTGTCCTGAATGTAATGGCGTGTATTTGGATGGAGGCGAATTACAATCAATCGTTGACGAGGTACGTGAGGAACGAAATGAAATCAAGGCGTTGTTTGAGGACGATCATAAACATGGCAAACGGAAAAAGAAGAAATCAAAATCCGTTGAAGTTTTAGAGGGTATTCTTTCGGGCCTGGAATAAACGCATATAATTGGAAATTTTCAGAAATTTGTTTTACTTTGTAGCGACCTGATGCTTGCTATTAGTTTCACTTCCAGGTTACTACGATTGCCTATTTATCCTTCGTAACCCAAAAAGTAGTTGAGGGTCCAATACCTTGGCCCTCATGGTGAGAGTCACACGTTCTTACCCTCCCCCATTTTTTCATAATCTGGAACCAATTACGATTGAGGATCAATTATAGAGGGTGCGGGGAGAAAACCTCCTCTTCAGGAGTGCGAGGAGGTCAATTCTCAAATGATCCCATATTTTCAGTTCGACTAATAACCCATGAAAATTCGCCGGATGGATATACTTTTCCCACGAGAATAGATCCATTTTTATCGCCTTGAGGAGCAGGATTAAAGGCTACTTTACCAGCGCTATCTTGGGGTTGTCGACCATCTATGGTAAATCGCACAGCATACCAAACGGATGCAGTAAAAATCTCTGGATATACATTCGTATTGCCTGGCTCAACAACCATCGATGCGCTGAGTTCTCGCTGCTCAGGTACTACGGAAATTTTTCCAGAAACTGTGCCGGGCGCTTCCCCTGGTTGAGATCCTACGTCGATCACTCGCATTGTAATGGAGTGAGGTACAGTATGGTCATTAACAAATTTGAGACTTCCTGCGGGCGGACTAGATTGGCCGAGTAAGTTGGCACATCCTGCAATACTACTCATAATTGCGACACTACAACTACCAAGAAGGGAACGACGATTTATGGAGGGCATACGTTCAATTTTGTATGAAATGTTTTAAAACCAACTAAAATAATATTTGACTACACGGGGCGAAATTTTCCACAAATAAATGATATTTCAATAGAGAGGTCTGTCCGATATAAAGGAATGGATCCCGACGCAGTTACCTTTATAAGGCTACCCCCTGCCTCAAGGGATAGTCAGTAGGGCAATCTACGGTGAAGTCTGTGAACCGCCCCCGGGTCACACCCCGCAGCACTTGGCCTGCTCCGCCTGTATAGATTTCATAAATAATATTACTACTGGTTTTTATTAAATCATAAAAATTACTCATAGTAAGAATAAAGTATGTTTATGAAGATTTTCAGATATGGTTCACATGCAACGAAGTGAGAATAGAATTCTGTCAACACATGTGGGTAGCCTTCCACGACCAGAGTATATGTTAGATTACCTCGAACGACGCGAAGCAGGTAAAGCTATCGACGAAGACGATTTTGCTGAGGCCGTACAGAAAGCCACTGATTCCGTTGTTCGTCGGCAAGATGAAGCAGGTATTGATATTGCTAGCCATGGAGAACAAGGGAGACTGGCATTTGTGTTATACGCAGCTCAACGTCTAAGTGGTTTCAATGGTGAAGTACCGGCAATACAATGGGCAGATCTTGAGGAATATCCGGAATTCGCCCGACAAGTCCCGACCTTCAGTGAATGGTCAGAACCGGATACAACAATTCCTGCGGCGACAGGGCCAATTGAATATCAAGGTGAATCAGCGACACGATCTGAACTAGAAACATTCGAGAAAGCCATCGAAACAACGGGTGCCGATTTTGAGGAAATTTTTGTGACCGCAGCCTCCCCTGGAACCGTAACATCCTACATCGGGAATGAGTACTACGATAGTCATGAGGACTATCTTTTTGCAGTCGCTGATGCCATTCAAGAGGAATATGAACTGATCGCAGAGTCAGGTGCAACGCTCCAAATTGATTGCCCTGATCTTCTTGGCGGACGTCATCTCAAGTTTAAAGATCGATCAGATGAGGAATTTGTTGAAATTGCACGAACGCATATCGAAGCACTAAACGAGGCGCTGACGAATGTTCCTGACGAACAGGTTCGGATGCATGTCTGTTGGGGCAACTACGAGGGACCGCATCATCACGATATTCCCTTTGAAAAAATACTGCCCGAACTATACGAAGCTGATATTAGCGGCTTGCTTGTTGAACAAGCAAATCCATGTCATCAACATGATTATAAACTCTTTGAAGAATATACCCTCCCCGATGACTGGATCCTCGTCCCAGGTGTTATTGATGTCACAATAAACTTTATAGAACCTCCTGAAGTTATCGCGGATCGGATTGAGCGATTTGCCGATGTTGTTGGTGATCCCACCCGGATCGTTGCAGGTGCGGACTGTGGACTTGGGACATTTGCCGGATTTGGCGCAGTCCATCCAGAAATCGCGTGGGAAAAATTAGATGCGCTGGCGGATGGTGCGGATCTCGCTACTGAACGGTTATTTTAATCGATTGCAGGCAGCAAGTCTATCGCCCCAAGGTACCTTTGGCTATTGTCAGCTACCCACGAGTAAACTCGTGGGCTTGTCAGTGGGACTCCCGAGTTTC
>JBDGRB010000087.1:0-3736 GCA_042218485.1 Halobacteriaceae archaeon
CTTCTAAAAAGGGGTTTCCCGCTGTTACCGCTATGAATCCCTCTTTTTGATTCGGACATTTTCATAATTTGAGTTGTATATACAACCATCTATCAAGTCTCGACTTAATTTAGATTCTCTATTAATCCCGATATAGTCAATTTAACAGCAATGGCCGGGCATATGTCTCCAGATGAATCAGGAACCCAACCAACAGTGGTAATTGCCGATGATGAAACAGATATCACGAATCTATACGCATCAATTCTCGCCAACGAATACGATGTCCGAACAGCATATAATGGCGAAGAGGCGCTTGAGGCAGTAGATGAAACTGTTGATCTCGCATTACTTGATTTGAAAATGCCCGAACGTTCCGGTGAGCAAGCACTCACCGAATTGCGCAACCGCGGTTACGATTTCCCGATTGGATTCGTCTCTGGCTACGAACTTGAGGAACGCCTCCTGACCCTAGAATTTGATGATTATATCGTCAAACCCTTGTCTGCAGATGATCTCCGTGAATTCACTGATTCACTCCTTGCTAGGCGTGACCTCGGTCCCGAACTTCGGGAATATTTTGCGCTAATCTCAAAACTCGTGCTATTCAGACAAACAAACGAGTCTGCTAATATAGATGATAATGAGACCTATCAACAATTATCGGCCCAACTTAATGAAGTCCAAGATACTGTTGAAGGTAGGCTCACCTCGATCGCTCCTGAAGAATACCATGTCTGGCTTCGTGAAGAAATAGCTGATAAAATAACAGATACCCCTCATTCATTGGCCATAGACTATTAATTATTCTACCTATTACCAGCGTATAAGAATGAATAATTCGCAGGAAAGCCCGTCTAAAAATTCACCGTCTGATCGGCAGTCGACGGGGCTTTCCTCGCTTGATCATATTTTACATGGTGGCCTAATTCCAGCCCGTCAATATATGATCCGTGGAAAGCCTGGAACGGGAAAAACGATATTCGGACTCCATTATCTAGCGAAGGGTGAAACGAGTAATGAAGACTCTCTCTTTATCGCCCTTGAGGAACCACCATCCGATATTCGAATGAATGCTGAATCGGTTGGTATTGACTTTGATGACATTAATTGTCTTGATCTCACCCCTGGTACGGATGTATTCAGCGAAGATCAATCATATAATGTTTTTGAACCCAACGAGGTCGAATCTGGGACAGTCATTGATCAGATAACGGATCGGACACAAGCTATTGATCCAGATCGGGTTTTCATTGACCCACTCACTAATTTGCGATTTCTTGGGCCTGATGAACATCAGTTCCGCAAGTATATTCTTTCATTGAAAGAATTTTTTAACGAACATGATGCTACTGTTCTTTTTTCTTCGGAATCTGTGAGTGAAGGCGATGATTCAGATCTCCAATTCTTAGCTGATGGCGTTATAGAACTCCAAAAAGACATCAATGGGCGTATCCTAACTGTGCCGAAATTTCGAGGCAGTGATATAATAAATGGTCCGCATGCATTTCGGATCAATGATGAAGGAATTCATGTGTTTCCGAATATTACCCTTGGTGAATCGCAGGAATCAAGTATTGAGTCGAATCAACCCATCAAATCCGGTGTCCCCGAACTAGATGAACTTCTTCATGGCGGTCTCGAACGAGCAACGGTGACTGTCATATCAGGACCGACAGGGGTTGGTAAGACTACGCTTGGCACCCAGTTTATGAATGAAGCAGCTGAGCGTGGAGAGCGTTCCGCTTTGTATTTATTTGAAGAAACAATTTCGACGTTCCTTGATCGATCCCAGGCAATCAATATTCCAGTCCAACAAATGCGTGAGCAAGGGAAACTACAAATAGATGAAATCGACAACCTTGATCAATCACCACAAGAATTTGCTCAACAAGTTCGCAAGGAGGTCACGGCACATAACACGAGTGTAGTAATGATTGATGGCATCAGCGGCTACAAAGAGGTAATTACTGAACATACGAAAGCTTCTCATCTCACCCAACGGCTACACAAACTTACAACATATTTGACAAATCAGGGTATCACAGTCATTTTGACGGATGAAGTGGGCTCTGTGACCGGTGATTTCTCTGCAACCGGCAACAAGATTAGCTATCTTGCGGATAATATTGTATTCATCCAATATATCGAAGTTGAAGGAGAGCTTCGAAAGGCAATCGGCACCCTCAAAATGCGGGCGAGTGATTTTGAACGGCGTCTTCGTGAATTCCAGATTAGTAGTCGTGGATTGAAAATCGGTGAACCGCTCACTGAATTGCGTGGAATTTTGACCGGCACCCCAGAAATAACAGATGGAGACGGGTTTATGCAGTCTCCTGATAATCAAAAATCATAATTTACCATGGGGGTTCATAACATCTCTTTGCTGTTGTTAGATAATCAGTTAATAGAACAAACTCCCTGTTACTCAAAGAGGTTGTATTGCCTATGAAGTCGCAGACAGATTTTGAAGAAATTCAATCAATTCTTGCGCCGCCAGACAATCTTTCGACCCCAACGATTGCTGTATTAGTCAAGGGGGATGAAGATCAAACATTGTTGACCGAATGGTTGAATAATGAATACAATATTATTGAGTCCATCGACGCAATAGAGACAACCGATGTAAGTCTAGATCTATGTATCCTCGATGAATCTGCTGTCGAGGGTCAACTCAAAACATTTAGGCAATGGCAAGCGCAAGCTGAGCCTCGCTATCTCCCATTTCTATTTTTACAGTCATCTGAACAGGCAGTACCTGAAGATGTACGTGAACTCATTGATGATCGCTGTATGATTCCCATTGAACGACGAGAACTCGCTTGGCGGATCCAGTCATTGATTCGGACCCGTTCTCTGTCTGTCCGGCTGGCACAACAAAAAGCGATTGCCGAAGAGTTTGCCCAACAAAACGAACGTCTTGAGAATTTTGTCAATACGCTCGCTCACGATATTCGGAATCCGCTCCAGGTCGCTCGTGGTCATTTAGTACATCTTGAAACTGCTGATGGGGAACACATTGAAAAGATTCGAGATGCTCTCGATCGGATCCAAACGATAACGGAAGATGTTCTTTCAGTTGCGAAAGGGGGTGAATTCGTCCGCGAAATCGATACCAAATCATTGTCGACACTTATCAATGAAAGTTGGAAAACCACCGATACGAAATCCGCTACTTTGGATATCGACGGAGATTGTGAAATTACCGGCGATACTGATCGGTTACAACGAATGTTTGAAAATCTAATTCAGAGTGCAATCGAACGTTGCGGGGAAGATGTAACGATCCGTGTTGGCACACTATCAAATACGCAAGGAATATATTTCGCAGATGACGGTCCAGGCTTGACTAAATCAGAACGGAAGGATCTTTTTGAAGTCGGGGGATTACAGGATGATTTAGAAACAGATATTGGATTGCCATTGGTCAACCAGATTGTGAAAGCTCATGGCTGGGATATCAAAGTTACTGATAGTCAATCAGGAGGGACTCGATTTGAATTTACTGGACTACAACAAATTTAACTTGTGCAGGCTACGTCCCGTGGACAAGGAGCAACGCAGCGACCAACGGGAGCGAGTAGGATGGGTAGTTCACCAGATTTGACGTCCTCCGCACCCCTAAAGGGGTGGGATTCCTCCGTGGGCAATCCGGCCAGCAGATTACCCCGGCTGTGAACTTGCGGGTTCGCTGACACTAGGTTGGTCGAGCGGATACGAGTGTTCCCCGAAACTACTGGGTGTCCACTCGTGTCCA
>JBDGRB010000076.1:0-2217 GCA_042218485.1 Halobacteriaceae archaeon
TGTCATATTTATTAATGCTCCTCATAATCACCAATATCTCAGTTTGGCAACTATCTGAGAGCGTTGACCAATTAGAGCACTGGCATATAGATAAAGGTTTGCTGAAATTTATTTTAGTTAATTATTTTATGATTTCTCTGGAGAAATACCATCAGGCCAGCAATAAATTACAAATTTTTGGTCGTGTTTAGGGGTTCGAGTTGGCCGATCGGCGAAGGGACATTTTCGGAGAATGAAGCGGGAAGTGAAGTATATGGATACAACCCTCGCTTGATCGCGCCAAGAATCGGTTCCAGGACGCGAACGTATACCACCAGCGAATCGCCGTAGAAACGGGCTTCTGGGTCCGCAAACAGCGAATCGGCGATCGGATCTGTGCGCGGAATTGATATGGCCAGTTTCCGGAACTCGCCACGCGGTGTGCGGTGAAGAATATCGAAAATTACAGAAAGAAGTGGAGTGACCGCGTTTAAACATGACCAAATTTTTGCAAACTCACATTAGTTCTCCCCACTAAGTTTTTTAGTGCAATCTACCGTTTATAATAATAGGGATATACTGGACACTTTCCCGATAGGTAATAAGGACTTATTGCACTATGTGGGCAGAAAAATCTCCTCACGGAAGGATTGAGGAAGGATATGACAAATAATTCAGGCCAAAAAGATCACACGACACTGTCCCCAGATGAAGCTTACTCAATGTTGGGAAACGAAACGCGGATCCAAATTCTTCGGACACTCGGAGAAATTGAAACACCACTTTCATTTAGTGAATTACGTGAACGAGTCGGCATTCGTCAAGGAGCACAGTTTAACTATCATCTCAACAAACTAGTTGGTCATTTTATCGAAAAGAAGGAAGAAGGGTATATCCTGAGACAACCAGGGCGCCGCGTAATTCAGGCTATTCTTTCAGGAGCTGTAACTGAGGACCCGAAAATAGAGCCAACGCAAGTAAATTTCCCGTGTGATCATTGTGGCTCAAATGTTATCGTGAGCTATAGTCGCGGAAAAATGCAACTCTCGTGTGAACATTGTGGTGGAAATTTTAGTCGATTGGACACACCCTCAGCAGAAAATGGAGATGAAAACATGGCGAAAGGCAATCTCGCTAGTATGCCACTCCCACCTACGGGAGTGGAAAATCGTAGCCCTCTTGAAATTTTTCGAGCAGCAGCAACGCTGGAACATCTAAATGCCATAGCTGCGACGAGTAATGTCTGTCCATATTGTGCCGGTCATGTAACTTACGAGATATCAGATGTTTGTGAAGATCACGACGCTTCTGTTGGGTTATGTGATAACTGCCAACATAAAAACGCGGTACGCATTCGATTCGTTTGTAAAAACTGTATTTTTGAGGAAACTTATCCAATGGTGATGGCACTTCTTACAGTTCCAGAATTGACAGTATTTGTCAGTGAACATGGTCTCAATATGACGTCGAAAGGTGTAGAGTGGGGGTGGATCTATGGGGAAGAAATCATTGCAACCGAACCCTTTAAGGCCAAATTTACCTTTACGATTGACGATGATTCAATATCGATAACCATCGATGAAAATCTCGATGTTATCGAAACTACAAGACACTAAGTCAATTACATTAAATTAGTGTCAATGAACATAAACACACATAATAAATAATTATTTCTCACTCGTTTACTGGTGGATATTCACGTTGGAATATTAGGTCCAGTAGCATCATCCGAATAAAATTTACCTCGCAGCACTAATCCTCGAAATAGTGTTCCATACATAAATCCGATTAATATACCTGTCGACCATGTCCCCGGTAAATTTGCGGGGATGAAGTCACTCAACAATGAAATGATACCAGGCATCGTGTTACTCCAATACTGAAGCCCCCAAATAAAGGCAAGCATCCCTGCAACTGTTAATAGTCCAATAACTCCAACAATAAGACGACCATTAGGTAGATGTAGGTGCCACCGCTCAAAAATTCGATCATGGATCGATGCCATCACATGGAGAATAAGATAAACAAATACGGTCCCAATAGAGAGAAGTCCCATTACAATGACGATACCGGTAGCGATCCCCGTGGGTGTGATCCATTGTATCGTTGACGTATATTCAAATATTCGCGAATGTAGGATGAAAGCAGTACCTGCCGTTACAATAATTGTAGCGATACCGAGTGTAAGTGAGCTAATTACATACGCCCCCAAGAGGGCGCCTGATTTCATATAGGTTC
>JBDGRB010000076.1:2317-3712 GCA_042218485.1 Halobacteriaceae archaeon
GAATAAGTTCTAGAGATTATAACAATGGGCATTAATCCAAAATATACTGAGCCTGATTCATATTCGGAAGAGGAAGCATTTGACCAAAAGGGGAAATATCCACCGGATTGGAGCAATCGACGGGCTCGGGTGTGGAGAGAACAAGATGAACAATGTGGACGATGTGGACGGGAGAAAAATACAGTCGAAAGTCATGACGTTCATCATATAAAACCGCTCGAACATGGTGGGACAAACGCCATCTCAAATCTGGTAGGCCTCTGCAGTGATTGTCATGCGCTTCTTTATCCGACTGAACCTTCGGTAGATGGCGATCCGATGGAGGCGCCAATATTTCCATCGCCAAATGCTGTCTCGGAGGTAGCTGTAATTCGAGAAACGGACAACATTCCCGAAGAGGCACTGCCACATTCTCAACCTGATAAACCCCACATAGCTGATATTGAAAAACTGGAGGAAATAACAGGTGGAGGATCGAGGATTCTTGGTTCCTCTTCGATTACATATAATATACCACCGAAAATCGCAAAAAATTTATCGAGGTCGTATTATGACACATTGAAACGGCATAACATATTCCCGCATAATTTAGAAGCCTATACTATCGAACTTAATCCAACAATTCCAGGATTGTTAGGGTTTATTACCCCCATTCATCCGGAGATCGATATTGAAACGGGAGCTACTGTAGTTGAGGAAAGTAATTGGTCAAGAGGATCTAAAACAATTCGTGTTCCCCGAGAATATACTGGATCAGTTACTATTACAATCCATGATGAACATGGTGAACCGGTCACGGAAAAGGTCATTTTTCCAAAAGATACCGATCGCGTCGTTGTCGAACCGACTTTACAGCCTCCGCTTGTTACTTCACATCCATTGGGGTTGAACATCGGGAGTGCTTCTGTTGTAATGGTCGGAGCAGTATCAGCGGCTCTGGTATACCGAACGGGGGTGTTCTTTCACAATCAAGTATTGAATAATACGCCAAGTTCTTGGATCGACCCTGTCTTCGCTGTGTTAGGATTTCTAACACTTTTATTAATTATCTCGACAGGCGCTTTAATAGTCGGGATTTCTCTCTCATTATTGGGACGGACCGTTGATTATCTAACCTATAAGTTACTCCATATGCGGTTGGGGACACCGATTGTATTTATTGCTGGCTTAATTGCATTTTTGAGTTTGCTTATAGGAGGATGGGCTATGCCCTTGTGGGAGTCAGCGTATCCATCGATGGCGTCAACTATCGATCCATATGTGCCCGAAACCTTGTCCGGGAATATTTACACAGCAAGTGTCAATTCGATCATTTATATTCTTGTTTTTTCATTCCTCTATTTAACTTCTACAGGCTAAGTCCCCGTCCGCAATGAGCGACCAACGGAAGCGAGT
>JBDGRB010000124.1:0-3699 GCA_042218485.1 Halobacteriaceae archaeon
TGGATTCGGGAAACAGATGGTGTTGCTTTATCGCTGGTTGCCCAATTGGAGAGGCAACTGAAATCAATTGAAGCTGGTCTGCGATTAGGTAACAGAGCGAAGTATTCGAGTGAATATACAATCAAGTCTCCACCAGAAAAATTGATTAACGAATTACAGAGCATCGATCGGAAGGAAACCATTGAGAAGACGGATAATTATGCCATAGCATATGAGACTATCGAGAACGGTAACCGCCTCGATGGCAGAATTGCAATTGAGGATGATAAGTATCAAGACCTTATCGAAGCATGGTTATCAATTTTAGAAGAGAGATTTGATAAAGTGGAGTATACCGATAATATTATCACTGTGAAGCGGTCTACGTTTGATCCCGAATTGGCTCGCAAGAAGAATATTCCAGAGGGTCCAGCATTTGGAAAATTAGCAAATGGAGAATCGGTGACAATTAATGGATCAAAAGTCACTCCAGAAGAAGTCGAAACAACTGAAACCCATCAGTTTGAGATAGCGCAACGACAGTAGAGTAAGACAAACGTCAGACAAAGGGGAAAGGTAATTAACCTCCATGTAAATATCTAAACCCAACGATGGATTCTATAGTTGAAGATGCCATTGATGAGGCAGAAGATGAAAACGCCTCGCAAGAAAACGATCATAATCAACGAACAGGTAACTCAACAGGCCAAATGGATGATTCCGAGCTTCGCGACGTATTAGATGATCTTCAAACGAATATTACTGTTGTCGGGTGTGGGGGTGCAGGGAGTAATACGGTAAACCGTATGCATGAAGAGGGGATCCATGGGGCGAAATTAATTGCAGCGAATACTGATGTCCAGCATCTCGTTCAAACTGAGGCTGATGTGAAGATCCTCATGGGGAAAAATAAGACTGAGGGTCGGGGCGCAGGTTCCTTACCTCAAGTCGGTGAGGAGGCTGCCCTTGAAAGCCAGGAAGATATCTATGATGCTATTGAGGGGTCAGATATGGTGTTCGTGACCGCAGGTCTCGGTGGCGGGACCGGAACAGGGAGTGCCCCTGTTGTTGCCGAGGCTGCACGTGAACAAGGGGCATTGACAATATCGATTGTTACTACTCCATTTACAGCCGAAGGTGAAGTCCGTCGAACAAATGCAGAAGCCGGATTAGAGCGATTACGTGAAGTTTCGGATACTGTCATCGTTGTTCCAAATGATCGCCTTCTTGATTCAGTTGGAAAACTCCCGGTACGCCAAGCGTTTAAAGTAGCTGATGAAGTATTGATGCGTTCGGTCAAGGGAATAACTGAACTCATAACACGGCCAGGTTTGGTTAATTTGGATTTTGCGGATGTCAGAACCGTCATGGAAAAGGGTGGTGTCGCCATGATCGGTCTTGGAGAATCGGATGCCGAATCAAAAGCCCATGAGTCTGTCAAGGAAGCACTCCGATCACCGCTTCTCGATGTAGACATTTCGGATGCGAATTCAGCCCTCGTAAATGTAACTGGCGGCCAAGATATGGCTATCGAAGAGGCTGAAGGCGTAGTCGAAGAAATCTATGATAGAATTGATCCAGATGCCCGGATCATATGGGGGACATCAATTGACGAAAACTTGGATGGAAAGATGCGAACAATGATCGTGGTAACTGGTGTTGAATCTCCGCAAATCTATGGTCGTAATGAGGCAGCAGAAGAAACTGCGGCGAAACAGATGACCGACATCGATTACGTCGACTAATACAAGGCTCATATATCCCCGATGCAGAAGATAGAAAACCTTGGCAGTATTAGCTTTTTTTAAGCGATGAATGTACCCTATGATCTTTCCTCCTATATACGCGTACTAAAATTAGCAAGTACACCGGAATGGGACGAATTCTCACAAATAGCCTTAATTGCAGGTGTCGGCATTTTCTTAATAGGATTTATTGGATTTCTTATCTTCTTGATAATGAATTTGATTCCAGCGGGGGCATAAACAAATGGCAATCTTTGCAGTTAAAACGACAGCAAGTCAAGAACGAACGGTCGCAGATATGATTGCAAGTCGCGATGAGGAATCGATTTATGCCGTTCTCGCTCCTGATTCGCTAACGAGTTATGTAATGGTTGAGGCAGAAGATGATGCAGCCTTAAAACGGGTGCTGGACGAGATCCCGCATGCACGTAATATAGTTCCAGGCCGGAGTGATATCTCCGAAGTCGAGCATTTTCTTTCCCCAACGCCGGATGTTGAAGGGATAGCGGAAGGTGACATAGTCGAATTAATAGCAGGGCCATTTAAAGGAGAAAAAGCTCAAGTGCAACGAATTGATGAAGGTAAAGATCAAGTCACGGTTGAACTCTATGAGGCGACTGTTCCAATTCCTGTTACTGTTCGTGGTGATCAAATTCGAGTCCTCGACAGTGAGGAACGGTAACTAAATTGTAGTGTGTTCGGTGTTGAATTTGTATTGGGTAAGTTCGATGTCGATTTCTGTGGCCTGTTGGACTTTCTATAGGCGGAGCAGACCGAATGCCCCTAAGTCGCGCCTCGGAGCATCTCACGAATGATGGCCATTTCGAACGATCATCTTGCGAGATAGAAACAACCAAAACCCTTCCACATCTATCAATACGTAGTGAATGAGAAAAGTCGGTTCGATCTCCATACGAAGGTCCTCAATACCGAAATTATCGAACGAGCAAAAGCTCGAGGATTAGATGGATTAGTGTATGCGCCACATTTTACACGACTATCATCAATCAAACGTGAAATTGAGCAATATGATGTCGAAGATTTCTGTATTATACCCGGACGAGAAGTGTTTACCGGTAATTGGCGTAATCGAAAACATGTCCTCGCTTTAGGATTAGAGGATCCAATACCCGATTTTATCACTCTTGCGGGAGCAATGGATGAATTTCAACGTCAGGGTGCTGTGGTTCTTGTTCCCCATCCAGATTATTTTACGGTTGGATTGAACGAAGATGATATTCAAGAATATCAATCTCAAATTGTGGGTATTGAAACATATAATCCAAAATACTGGAATCGTCATCAAAAACGCGCACAGAGATTAGCGACAACATATAATCTTCCTGAATTTGGATCCAGTTATGCCCATTTGAGCAAGACAGTTGGGGAAGTATGGACGACATTTGACACACGAATTTCTACAGAAGATGAGTTACTTGATGCACTAACTGATACCACCACTCGAACAGTCTCCCATAGGAGTGGTCCCCATCATGAATTGCGATGTTTCCTCGAATTTGGGCATTTGTTGTGGGAGAATACATGGCAAAAAGTAGACCGTGTAATGTTGTCAGGATTAGAACCAACTCATCCCCGGCATGTTGCATATGAAGACCGATTTGAATCAGTCGCAGTTGATCAACCGCTATTTTAGCATCCAATAATTTGCCGTTGCCAATCTTCCAGTATGTGTTCTAAAAGGAGAGTAGGCCATGTCAGCTACCCACGAGTAAACTCGTGGGCTTGTCAGTGGGACTCCCGAGTTTCGCGCTCCCACACGAAAGTCCCACGTCCCCGACTTTCGAATCAGGGACTTTCTCAGGGACTTTCAGCACGGGAGTCGGAGAGACTCGTTCGTTGTCCCCTGACTCCGGGGCTGGCTGACGGACAGCCCGTCCCACCGACCGCTTCTGGGCCTGTGGGACATATCTTCAGTTTTGTACCGGAGTCAAATCAAGCGTACGCGCTTCCTCCC
>JBDGRB010000161.1:0-3696 GCA_042218485.1 Halobacteriaceae archaeon
ACGATGTGGCGACTGATAGAACATTAAATGTCGATGAGAAGATCACGCAACTATTGGAGCTTGGGCCTACGAAACTCGGGTTACCGCCTGGCTATCTGACGCGGATTGAGGTGACCAATAGGAATAATGAAACTGGAACCCAGCGTATAATCGAAGCGAGTGGCAATCACGAACTATTACAGCCAGGCAATACATGTCCGCTCTCACAATCATATTGTCGGAAAACGATTGAGAAAGATGACGTAGTAGCGATTCCTGATGCACCTGCGGCCGGCTGGGAAGAGGATCCAGCCTATGAATTGTTCGATCTCGGCTGTTATATCGGATCCAAGATTACTGTTGATGGTGATCTATACGGAACCGTCTTTTTCGCCACAGATGCCCCACGAGAGAAGCCGTTCACCGATGTTGAGAAAACATTCATTCGACTCATGAGCCGGTTGGTAAGTTATGAACTAGAACGGGACAAAGCACGGCGAGAGTTAGAAGAGCAAAATGAACGACTGAAAGAGTTCACCAGTATTATCTCTCATGATCTTCGGAATCCGCTTAATGTTGCTGAAGGTCGATTAGAATTGGCGCGTGAGGAATGTAATAGCGAGCACCTTGCAAGCGTCGCCCGGGCACACGAACGAATGAACGTCCTGATCGATGATTTGCTTACATTGGCGCAGAAAGGCAAGGAATCGATTGATAAGAAATCAGTCTCTTTGCAAGCCGATTGTGACGCTTGTTGGGAAACCGTGGAAACCGGTGAAGGAACCCTTGTGATCAACACTGATCGAACAGTTATTGCCGATCGAAGTCAACTGCACCAACTACTGGAAAATCTCTTCCGTAATGCAATCGAACATGGTGGGGAAAACGTTACAGTCACTATCGGTGAATTAGATGATGGTTTCTACGTCGAGGATGATGGGCCTGGGATCCCTGAAAGCGAACGTGATAAGATATTCAATGCTGGTTATTCAACGAGCGAAGAAGGAACTGGCTTCGGATTGAGTATCGTCAAGCGGGTCGCCGACGCTCACGGCTGGGAGATCCAAGTTACTGAAAGTGAAACTGGTGGCGCACGATTTGAAATTACAGGTGTTGAGTTTGGGGAAGAATAGCTTTCTGTTTCTTGCATATCATATATGTGAAGCAAAAGAAGCTGATTAGTCCACCATTGAAGAAGTACAGTACCGGTTTGGGATCCTGGATATTAAGAATAAGTATGCGTTTGGGCATTATCGCCACTGCCAATCCACCCTTGTATCTGTCATTTTTAATATAAGCGGCTCAATTACTTATCCACAATATAAGGTAAGTTAATAGATATGGAACGTATTCGAATTGAAGAAGTCGATAACAGCGTCCAGCCTTCCGCAGTAATGAAACCCCTCACGAAAGCCCTGGGAATGCAGGATATGGCGATCAATTATTATGAACTAGAACCAGGCGACAGTTTCGCATTTGCGTATCACAACCACGAAATTCAAGAAGAGATTTTTTATATTCAGTCTGGAACGGCGACATTCGAAACAGAAGCCGGGCCAGTTGAGGTTACAGCTGGTGAGATGATTCGGTTTGACCGTGGAGAATTTCAACGTGGCTGGAACAAGGGAGACGAACGAGTTACTGCGCTTGCATTCGGAGCGCCCCTCGAATATGGCCAGCAGGTCAAACTTCGATACTGTGAAAACTGTGGTGAACAAACTGATACCCGATTAGAACGAGACGACGAGGACGGCACCGAAGTACGTGTCGCATACTGTAACGTATGTGGGGCGGAAACTGGGCGGTGGTATCGTGGTTCCATGGCTGGCCAAGTGCCATAGTATGCAGTTGCAGGCGTATTTCTGGAGTCATTAGGTTAGTTGTCATAAACTACTGTTGGATTACAATGAGGACAGGAGAAAGCCCACGACTTTCGTCGTGGGAGGATGTCAGGAACCGAAAACATGCTCTCAAATCTTGCAAAGTAGATGGGTACCTTTTCATTCAGTCCGATTGAGGTCGTGCGGTTTTGTCCCGTTTCAATAATTCCAGAGTGTCTCGGTTTCTGGAAGCCAAAAATCCAACGAGTTGTAACATAGGAATCACACCCAGGGATTGGACAGTGGACTCGGCTATGCCTGTCTCATGCACCCACTTGGAAGAGATAATTTCCATACTACCGTAGCACATGCTTTTGTCGCCAAAATATGAAAATTTCCGTAATAGGTCGATTTTCATGCCTACTATTCTTAATAAATCGCTTATATCGTCCGCTACCCAATGTCGATATGCAATAAGGTGAAAAATTTATCCTACTTCTTTTGCACATACTATTATGGAGGATATCGTTAAAGAAACAGCAAATGACATGGATTTAGCCGGAGATAATTTAGAAGAGTTTGTTAATACCGCCTTTCGGAATGTCGCCAAGGAACAGCAATGGAGCGCGGATAAGTTTCAAAGCCAAGCCTCAAAGATTGGCACAACGTTTGAATATTGTTTCAAAACCATTGTTGAGCGGTTATACCCAAATATACCATTAACCCATGAAGAAGAATTTCCAGAAGCGTGTATGAAGGGCCGGTCGGAAGCAGACTTCGCCTCTTACAAGAACGGAATCGCTGACGGTTCGAAGCAGGAATTACTCGCTGTATATGAGGCCAAAGGGTCTCCCAAAAAGATACAAGGGAAAGATGGCAATGTAAGAGAATCAAATCGTCCAGGGATGCAACGAACTGACACCGTGAAAAAAGCTATTTGCAATGCCTATCAAATTTATCGAGCGCATCCCGACGCGCTGTTCTTTATTGTGACAAGCCATAAACCAGAGCGGGGGAGTGCGAAATGTATGTGCAACCTAGCAGAAGGAGATGACGAAAAAGATGTCGTTGACAAAGTCGTCGATGTGACCAGCAAACGTGATATGGACGAAATGGCGAAGAAGCTACAGAAAGTCCTCTAAATTCTTTTGTGATCTGTGTTCGTCGATCCTGCTCTTCGCTAGATCAATATATTCTTCCTCATTATCAAATCCCACAAAGTGTCGCTGAGATTCGAGGGCTGCGATGCCGGTAGTGCCGCTCCCAATAAAGGGATCCAACACTACATCTTGTTTTTTCGTAAACAGTTGAATCGCTCGATACGGTAGCTCTTTCGGGAACGGTGCTGGATGGCCGACTTCTTTTGCAGAAGCTGTCGGGAAACTCCAGATACTTTTCGAGAAATCCAAAAATTCCTCTTTCGAAATAGTATCTTCACCGTCGCTCTCCAGCTGAAACGTCTCCTTCGAGAAAACCATGATATACTCATGTTCATCCCGTAATACTGGATTTGACGCCGATTTCCAACTTCCCCATGCTGTCGAGGTGCCCACACTTGCGCCTTTGTCCCAAATTATCTCCCCCCGCATTAAATACCCTATATCAAGCATCGTTTGGATTATAAATGAATTCAGCGGGATGTAAGGAGACCGTCCCAAATTCGCGATATTGATACAGACTCGTCCCCCTGGAACTAATTTGGTATAGGCTTCATCAAATACATCCCGGATAAGTTGTAAATATTCGTCTAAGGTCCAATCTTCCTCATACTCCTTATGAGCCACATATGGTGGTGATGTGACAACAAGATGAATACTCGAATCCGGCAAGAGATCCATATTTCGACTATCTTGTAAATGGACATCATCGATTATGTCATCTGGAATCTCATTTTCAA
>JBDGRB010000185.1:0-3678 GCA_042218485.1 Halobacteriaceae archaeon
TGATTTCGGCCTTGGAGGTGATGGCGATGCAACCTAGACAACGCTCCACAGACACGCTGTCGCCAGGCACGAAAAAACGCCTGCGAGCACATGCCTGGCTGATCGCCCAACTGCCGGATCCGGGCGAGACATTCCAGGTGCAGGACGTCGATAGGATTCAAAATACGAAGGGCCTGCTCGCGCTGTTGCATGATGTCGGCGTTATCAGACGGGTCGGCCACGATAATGATGGCGTGTCGAAGTGGGAAGTCCGAGAAGGTGTGAAAGAATATGTCGCGGACTATCGATCGAATCGCTCGGAATTGCCCTGCGGCCATACGGGCTTTGTGAATTTGGGTGACGGCGAATACAAATGCAGTTATGACGGGTGTGACCGCCGATATAGCCGGCAAATGATCGAGGAGGTGTTCGGCGAATGAGCGAAAGAATAAAAAACCCGCGTGACGATAGTGATAGCCAACGCTCACGGGCACAAAGAGGGACCGGAAAATCAGGTCGTTGGACATCTGATTTTTCGGCCGACGTTCCCTTAAGTGTTGCCCTTAGTGGAAACGCTGACAATAGAGTATGCGAGCATGTACGGACAGGGCTTAAAACAGCTGACAATCACGCCACCTGGCGGGAGGTATACTGGCAGTGTAAGTGCGATCCATCATATTAACAGGAGGATCTATCAATGACTCAGAACTATGCGGGTGTGCCTGCGGAATTGCGAGACCGTGACCAGTGGTTGCTGTGGGATGGATCCAATGACACGCCACGGCAACCGCATTGGCGCGGTGACTTTGCGATATCCTGGAGCGATCCGGCCGATTGGCATAGCTTTGATGACGCAGTTGCAGCCGCCGACGAACGTGAGTCGTGGGGGATTGGCTATGTCATGGCGTTAGACAATCCAGACGTGCCCCGAGGCTTATATGGCTGTATTGATATTGATGGCGGGTTGACCGAGGATGGAACGTTACAAAATTGGGTGCCGGATATCGATCGGTTCCGGAATGCGAATACCTATATCGAACGGTCGCCGTCAGGCAATGGGATCCATATTCCATTCGTTGGCCACGATATTCCCGATTGGTGGCGAGATGGGCAGCTGCGGGACCACGAAGGCGTTGATGTGCTTACGAATAAATTTTGCACGTTCACCGGCGACCAGATATTTGATAGTGGCGATGCCGTTGCCGATGTGGATCCGGTGCCGTGGTTGTTTGATGCCTACGAGGTTATCTATGGCGACCCGCCGCAATTAGAAGCTGATAATGTAGATGAGACCGATGATTATAGTGACGACTTTTTAGATCCTGCCGATATTGAAAAGGCACTCAATCATATTGATCCCGATTGTCCCTATCCACAATGGCGCAATATCGGCTTCGCCCTGCATTCATTCTTTGATGGGGAGGCAACCGGCAAGGAATTGTTTACAGACTGGTCGCGGCAAGGGCAAAAATACGATGCCGATGCCGAACGATACATCGATGCGATCTGGGACAGTGCCAGCCCCGATGCGGGCGTGTCCATTGGAACATTGTTATATCATGCGAAACGGGGTGGGTGGGAAATGCCAACGCCCAATGGGGGCGTTACCACGCAATCCGCTTCGGAGATGGATAATTCAACGTATGACGAGATTTCGCCGGAAACCGTCAAGGCAGCAGCTGGATTAGATGACGATGATTCGCTCGGTGATATTCCCGTTCGGAAGCGAGCTTCCTATGCGTGGGAGGTGATGCAGGAAAATAATGTGTTAATTCGCAATCTCGAACCCGATAATGAATTGTATGTCTGTGAGGATGGTGTGTGGATCCCGGAAGGAGAAAATGAACTCCGGAAATATGCCCGGCAAGCGCTCGGGCATGAATTTAATGCTACCGTTGTCAATGAATTGACGGAGGAAGTGATTGCGACGCCGCCGTATTCCCATCGGGAATCGTTCGGTGCGCCATCGTGGACGATCGCTGTCGCAAATGGGTTGCTAGATCTAGAAGCACTCTTCGAGGACGACGATGCAGCATTACGATCGCTGGAGCCAGAAGATACCGTCATGCATCAAATAAATACCGAATACGATCCAGATGCGGAATGCCCCAGATTTCGTGAAACACTGCACGACAATGCCCGGGCGGAAGATATTCCGAAACTCCAGGAATATGCTGGATACTTACTCTATCACTGGGGCCAACCATTCAAGAAAGCAATGATGCTGGTTGGCCCACGCGATAGTGGGAAATCCACATTTACTCGAATCATGCGCGAATTGGTAGGACAGGATAATGTGGCCAGCGAGTCGCTCTATGACTTGATTTCGACACGCTGGGGCACGGCAAATCTGTATAACAAAATGGCCAATATACGCAATGAGGTCACGCCAGATGAATTAAGTTATCCCCAGCGGTTTAAAGAGATCACAGGCGGTGAGGAACAGGTGTCGGCAGAATTTAAGGGCGAGGATAAATTTGAGTTTGTCGTCACCCAGAAGTTCCTCTTCTCCACGAACGAAGTACCGACGATCGATGATGCCGATAATGCATTTTATGACCGATGGCTGATTGCAACGTTTCCCGAGACGATTCCACCTGCGGACCAAGATTCGTCACTCGATGAGTATATCATCGAGAACGAATTGTCCGGCGTGCTGAACTGGGCTCTCGAAGGGTTGGAGCGATTACTCGATCAATCGAGCTTTACGAATGAGCGAGATCTGAGTGGGAAACGTGAGATCTGGGAATCCTACGGTGGCTCGATCGAGCAATTCAAAGCTGAGGTGATCGACTTCACCGGCGATAAAAAGGATAGCGTCCCGAAAGCGGATGTGTATGCTGTGTATGCTGCCTTCTGTGACTATATTGGCAAGGAAACGGAAACGCAAACCAAACTCACGCGGGAATTAAAAAAGGAATCCGGTGTTGGTGATAAGGAGCAAGAGGGCACCCGATATTATACGGGGATCGAGCTTGGTGAAACCCAGATCGGTGGCCGGGATCCATTAAATGAAACCACTTCGGTTCAAGATACCGATGGATCTGGCACGCTCGATTCGTTTTCTGATGGTTAAATATCATTTTTATTAGGTTTTTACCTGCTTTGTACACCCCCCACCGTGTAAATCGTGTAACTTTATTTCCCAGCCAACGCAGATGTTACACGATTTACACGATTATTTTGAATCTAACGCGTAGCGCGCGCGCGGCGCGTACACACGCAAACAATTGAGAATAATCGTGTAAGTCGTGTAATGACCTTTGAAGGAGGTCAGAATACCTCTGATATTACTCCCGATCATCCGGCATCCCAGTTATTTTCCATTTCAATCGCTGCAATAACCCAGCTCGCCGATACCGCACTTCGTCCTCAACATATGTCACGACGTCATTCACGGCATCGATGCGCTGGTTCGTGGCCTGGAGTTGCTGTTCCAGGGTTGCTTTTTCCTGTTGCAGTTCATCATAGTCGAGTCCTTTCCGGATGAGGTCGTTCAATGCTTCCGATCGGTTGCCGTCATATTCTTGTTCTTTGAGGTCATCGACTTGCTCTTGCAGCTCGGCATCGATGGTAAAGCTAATCGTCGGCATTATGTTCCAATACGATATATTGACGGCCCAATACTTGAGCGTACGTCAGACACAATCGCTAATACATTGTATTGTCGTCTCAATACTGCAGTATTACCAATTATTG
>JBDGRB010000040.1:0-2486 GCA_042218485.1 Halobacteriaceae archaeon
TTATATCCCCCAGACCGCTTAATGACGATCGTCTCAGGGGTGGTAGAGGGAAGTACAATACCCTCATATGTTTCGGTTTCTTTTGAAATGCGGACCCGATCTCCAGGATTCATATACCAATCTTTCACCCGATATGCCTTGAATGCAACCTTTCGGACCGCTCCCTTCCATTCGACTGGTTTGGGATTGGGTCCAGCGGATAATTTCCGTTAACGTTACGCTTATTGGTATCGCTGGTAGTGCTCAGGTATGACCACTCCGCCCGCAACTGAGAAACGGGCCGTGACAGAAAATCTCCATGGAAATACGATCGTTGATCCGTATCGCTGGCTCGAAAACGATTCAGAAGAAGTGCGATCTTGGATCGAGAAACAAAACGAGTATGCAGATACATTTCTTTCAGCTTCTTTTAGTGATGAGTTGGAGTCCCGTATGGAATCGCTTGCAAGAATAACCGATTACAGCTCAATCACCGCTCGAGATGATTACTATTTTCAACGTATCGAGCCACCAGATGCAGACCAGGCGAAATTATGTATGCGAGCTAATCCTGAAGCAGATCCAATCGATTTAGTGGATCCAAATGAATGGGATACTGCAGAAGAACAATCCCTGGATTGGTATGTCCCAAGTCCTGATGGTGAGTTCATTGCGTATGGGGTAGCTACGGGTGGGACAGAACAATACGATATCCACATACTGGAGACAGATACTCAAACCGATATCGACAAGGTCGCAAATACTGGCCGAACGAATGCTGGAGGATTAGCATGGACAGAGGATGGATTCTATTACATCCAAACAGGACGACCTAGTGAGGGATCACAATTAGACAAATCCCTTTGGTATCATGACCTCACATCAACAGAAGAAGATGTTTTGATTAGTGATGCATTTGATGACGATGTTTGGCCACAGCTAGAAACGAACGAAACTGGGGACGTGTTGTTAGTGACAGTTCATCATGCGACAACAAATTCCGAATTATATCGTGTTCGAGAAAACAATCTTGAGGGAGTCCTAACAGACACCGAAGCCGCATTTTATCCAACCATTCATAATGAAACAGTGTATTTACGGACAAATTACGACGCTCCATTCTCAAAAATCGTTGCGCTTGATATAACCGACACGGGTACTATACCCCAAATATCAGATCCGGAAGAACTCCGGACTATCATTCCCGAATCGGATGCAGTACTTGCGAATTTTACGACTACAGCCGAGCGATTAATTGTCCATTATCTCCACGATGCATGTTCACAGCTAACGGTGTATGATTTGCATGGAGAGAAAGAACACGACGTAACCGTTGATGATAACAGTTCAATCACGCAATTGCATGGAAATCCATTTGGGTCGGATTGTTTTTACCGCATCGAATCATTTGATCGTCCGCCAACGGTTGTCTGGTTAGAAACAGATGATCAAACACAAACAGAACTAGCACGTCCCTCGCTTGATATTCCAGAGGATATTGAAGTGACACAAAAATGGTTTACGTCAGATGATGGAACGGAAATTCCGTTATTTATTGTTCACCGTTCAGATATCGAGCACGATGGTGACAATCCGACGGTAATTTATGGATATGGTGGCTTTCGGGTCAATCTAACACCTCAATTTAATCGGTTTCAAATTCCGTTCATCGAAGATGGTGGTATTTATGTGCAAGTTTGTCTCCGTGGTGGCGCTGAATTCGGGGAACAATGGCACGAAGCTGGAATGCTCGATAACAAACAAAACGTATTTGATGACTTTATTGGGGCGGCTGAGTATCTGATCGAACAAGACTATACTAATCCAGATCGATTAGCGTCATTGGGAAGAAGCAATGGTGGTTTACTGGTTGGAGCAGCCATAACGCAACGACCTGAGTTATATCGGGCCGCAGTATCGGTGGTTCCACTGCTTGATATGCTTCGCTTTCATCGATTTCTTCTGGGAAAATCATGGACGACAGAGTACGGATCGCCCGATGATCCGGATGATTTCAAATTTTTGAAGGAGTATTCACCCTATCATAACGTTCAGAAAGATTCATACCCCGCAATATTATTGAAAACAGCGCTGGGCGATACCCGCGTTCACCCATCACATGCCCGAAAGATGACGGCTCGATTACAGGAGAATAACATCGGCCCTCATCCAATCATTCTCCGAACCGAAACTGAAACCGGCCACGGCGTCGGCAAACCAACCTCGATGACGATTCGTGAGAAAACCGAAGAATGGACATTTATTTATGATCAATTGGGCCTGCAACCAAACGAGGATCCGACTTCTAATAATTAACCACACGGCCATGGAGGAATATATTGTTCGAAATACCAAATATAGACGGAAAATATAAATAATTATTGGAATATTGATAAAAGATAATCATATGACGTATGTCTGACGGAATTTAATGTATCATATTTGTGTCTGTTACTTTCACTTTCACTCTGCGTCGCTGGCCTATATATTACTTCCTTGTTTGAGTA
>JBDGRB010000040.1:2496-3641 GCA_042218485.1 Halobacteriaceae archaeon
TTCGTGGGTTATCTCGAGGTGGATCAATACAAATGGCCACATCGTATATGAAAGGAGGATTACAATGACCAGTCAAAAAACGCTAAAATTTATGGTGAACCCGACACTCCTTCTGAATAATATACCACAATACAACCCTATTTCAGGGATAACCACTACAAACGGGGTGGATGGGGTTCAATGCGTGACACGAATTGGAGGGATAACAACACTATGACGACGTCAGTTATCCGAGGATTGAAATATATCCTCAGCGACGACCGAAATAATGAAATCTATGAATGTCGGCGGTGTGGGACCAACGTAAATCGTGACACGGATTGTTGTCCCGCATGCGGATCAACTGGTATTTCTCGATATAATATTTAATCTGCATATCAAATTCTCGTCCTCGATCCTCTCTATATCTTCTTTTCCTTATTTTCGGCTTTCATAACGTCGATTTATAGTCACTCGGTAGCAATCATTCAATGGATAGCTGACCCGTTGATTGTTTGCAGCAGCAACGAACGGATCAATATACCAGACCTATTTCGCGAACATGTCGTTCTAACTCTTCCTTTGAGTCGAAAACTTCACCACATGCTTGGCAGACCCATTCTTTCTCATTAGCAGTCGTGTTCATAGATCAATATTAGTTATTCATTGAAGTTTTAGTTTCTCCCAATATGCCTGATAGATTTATAAATAGATCTCCTCAAGTCACTAATTTGCAGGTTGTAATCCTCCATTAATCAGCAAACTCATAGAGGATAATAGGTAGAGAGTTTCATGTCAGCTACCCACGAGTGAACTCGTGGGCTTCAGCGTGGGACTCCCCTTGGAGCGGTGGGGGGAGTGAGCAGGGGATTTCTCACCCAGTCGAAGACTGGTGCAGCACCAGATGTACCCACCCTCAACGGGGTGGTTCGGAACGTCCCTCCTCTCTTCCCGTCACGTCACACGGTGATACCGTCCCCGCTGTTCTGGGCGGCTGACACTACCCCTCCACGCCATCCGTTTGTGGCTGGCATGGAGCTACCGACAGGTTTGGCGTGATATGACTTCATGGTTGGGAGTCAGCCTGCCATCGTCGGTGGACCGTGAATTGGAGCGGACGGATTCATCCCACGGCTAAAGCCATGGGTTTTCTCCTGCGTTCCGTA
>JBDGRB010000106.1:0-3523 GCA_042218485.1 Halobacteriaceae archaeon
GGGGGAGTTGATGAGATTGTCGTGATGAACTTCCAACTCCCCGTCTTAACAAACATTTTAGACGATGTAGAGTTTTTCGACCGCGAACGCACAGATCGAGCATACGTCGACCTTGGATTAGTCCTGTACGATGCCGGTCTCAGCACCCGTAAAACCGCAACGGTCCTCAGCTGGTTAGGTGCCGACATTTCCCACGTTACCGTCTGGGAGTGGATCAACAAATTTGGGAAGCAGTTGACGGACACGCCGCCAGTCAATGACATTCCTGACGTGATTCTCATGGATGAAACGTCGATCACCCAGCGTGGCGAGGAGTTCACGCTCTTCGCCGCGCTCCATCCGACCACGCGGGACATCATTCACCTCCAGTGCTATCCGTCACGGAATGCACTCACGACGCGCCTGTTCATGGAGGAGATCGAACGTCTCTATGGGACCCTCCCGACAGTCGTCGTGACGGACAACGCCGTGGGATACGGCGCGGCGTTCCAGCGGCTCGGTATCCGACAAATCGTCATTCAGACCGGCATTAGGAACCATATTGAACGTTGGTTCCAGGAGCTGAAGCGCCGCATCGATGCGTTCTATGCGTCGTTTACTGGGAAGAGCGTTGACACGACACAACACTGGTTACGCCAGTTTACGTGGTTCTGGAATAATTGCTTAAGTTAACACTGCCGATGGATATTACATAAAGATTTAAGCAAACACATAGCTACTATTGAAACTGATTAGAAATGTTCCCTACTCTTAATAAGATTCAAGAAAACAGCACAAAATACGGATTGTCAATTATTGTTGGTGGTGCTATTCTATTCCTTCTTTTGCGACTTTGGACGAGTCCAATTGTTCGAATCATCAGAGGTGGAGGGAAAAAGCCACCAGCAGGAAATAGTCTATTTGAGTTTATGCTTATCCCCGTGTTTCTATTAGTCGTTTTCATCGGCGTATTATTATTTCTCTGGGAACCGACGAAGGAATAAAAATGACCTCGATAATTACGAAGATTTATAATACTTCTTACCCCCGACTCACAATTATAATTTTAGTTGGAATAGGGTTCCTAACTGTCGCTGGATTTCTTTTTATAACGGATTGGATGCAAAATAAAGTAGTACCTTTTCGGCTTTTCATCATCGGCTATAGTTTGATTTTATTTGGTGGGGCCGGATATGTGGCTCTATTCATCCACAATCGACTGATGAATTTAGAATAGGCATTAGAATATATTTTTATTCCGATAGTTATCTCTGGTCAGATAATAACAGATCCGATGATATCTTATAATTTCGACGAGGTCTTCCGTTCTAGTTGCTGAGCTGATAACTTTAATTCCTCTAACTCTTCCTCAAGGAATGTGCCAGTTTGTGCTGCATACATTTCCGTATGTTCCATTCCAATTTTATAACAATCTATCCCTAATTGATGGAGATCCATTATTAATTGTTCATCGATATCCGAGGGGGCGGATCGTACCTGGCTTTTGATTTTCGTGGATAAGGAAATCGTTTGTCGTTGTATATCACGTCGGTCAACCCGGGGTTTATCTATTGTCGCGGCTTGCTCAACTTCTTGGACAAGGTCCATCGTTTCTTCGTACCATTCTTCTGCATCGGGCTCTTCACTGGATTGTGTATTAAAATAAATATAGAGGAACCCGCCGATGGCAAAAATGAGTAATAGGATATTGAGGAAAATGACAAATATAACCCCTGAGCCCAGCGCCATTATATATTATTATTCAATCAATAACAAAATATTTGATGTCACTCTAAAATCGGCTAGCTTGAATGTATATGTTATTTTTTCTCTTTACGAGGGGGGTTCCCCTATCGTTACTTTATCCTCCTCTCCAAGTGATTCGGTACTAGATAATGGACCTTCTAAGTACTGTTGTCCAAGTTCTGTGATTCGATATTTTCCCCTATCAACTTTTTCCACCATATCATGATTAGCTAATTTAGTTAAGCGTCTATTTGTCTCTTCTCGACTATAATCTATATTATATGCAATTATTGAAGGTGTTAATACTAGGTCAGTTGAGTGAAATAGTTCAAGAATTTGGTCATCAATTGGTTGCATCCAGTCAGACGCATTACGTATCTCGGTTGGATTACGTAATAACAAATTAGCCCAAGCTCCCCTTCGTAAGTCGTTATGGACGGGATCATATAATCCAAATATAATTAAAAGAGCAGCAATAGCATGAATGAGATGAACTAATTGCGGTACAAACCACTGGACGAGAGGACTTATTATCGAAAAAATCAGTAGACCACTCGTCATAATCAATAATGAACGTTTATATCCGACAATATATTCTTCGACATAGAGGAGATATAATAATCCTACACCTGCCAAAATGCCGAGAACAAGATTATATACCTCCAGTATTTCATGTATCATGAGAATTCAGTTGAGGATTTCATTTCCCGTTGGATAATGATCATCATTCCAATAAAGATCAAGAGGCCTGTATAAATACTACTTCGTAATATTTGGACGAGTAGAAGATTTGTAGGGCGTATCATAAGAATACCGTGATAGATAATGAAAATTGACATCACGGCAGTTAACACGAATAGAGCCTTCCCGAAGAGAGTATATCGAAAGATTTCCCACATTAAAAGTGCGAGAATCCCAGCCCCTGTACCAGTTACCAGTGCGAACCCGATCGTCAAATCAACAAGGGCTTGAGAAACCATCTTTTAGAACTAGGCTGGTAGAAATAAAAAAACTCTTTTCTTTGTTATAAATAATTTTTAATATTCCCACGAACAAAAGGGAAGATAGTTACTATTTTTATCAAATAAAATATAAATGTGGAATAAATTAAAATTTGCCTAAGTATAGGGATGCAAGGGTCTTATTCACTGGTACTTGAATCAACAGATAATTTCGAACAAACTATTGGATCACTGGGTACGTTTTCATTCCCACAGGGGTGGTGTGTTTATGTAGGTAGCGCGTTTGGACCAGGAGGGTTCAGTAGGCTTGACCGACATAAACGAATAGCGACAAATCAATCATCAACCCTCCATTGGCATATTGACTATCTGTTACACCATGACGCTATTATGATCAAAGAGGCTTTTATTTCTCCGCAAGAAGACATCGAATGTGAGATTCTTGATAGTCTAACTGGTGAAATTATCCCAGGATTTGGGGCTTCAGATTGTAATTGTGATTCTCACTTGCTGATCTCGGCACAATATGCATCGATAGAAACGAAACTTCGTGAAATCCATACTACAACGTATAATTTTGAGTAACCGTTATGGTCGAGACCTCCATACATCTCGGCATTTATAAACGAGATGGCCGAGATAGTCCAAAATAGAATTTGTATAGTGGCTAACTGAATGTGTGATCTCTATCGTCGTTCAGCGAGAGAATCCCAGCCATTCATAACGCCGAGAATGTCACTCCACATAAAGCGAATAGAGAATAATCCCAAAGCCAATCACCGTGAAAATACCTTCAATTATCAGCGCAGCTGTGGGATCAGTATTTCCAAATTGAT
>JBDGRB010000272.1:0-3486 GCA_042218485.1 Halobacteriaceae archaeon
GAATCGATTGATTCGGGTCGAATAAAGCCATGTTTCCAGAACAGTCCGCCAGTCATAGTTCCAAGAGCAACGAAATACCCCCATTTACTGAGGGCTAATTGTACATTCCACCCATGTGATATATGCACCGAGATAGCCGTTCCAACAAACGAAGCAATTAATATCACAGTGAGTGCTGCTTTGGGAAGGAGGTATTTATCAAATAGTTGCTCGCTAACAGGTTGCGTTCCCTCATGAGGGGATTCGGCCATTGGAATGGGATCACCTGGCCGTATATAATAAAAGAATCCACTAAACCTTACTCGCAAATATATTCACGACCAATTATATATCAGCTATTATCGCTGGATGTGGCAACGTTTTGGAGTAATCAATTACAATTGTCCCGAACGTATTCTGGAAAGTCCTCATTTTTGCGTGGATACTACAACGTATATGGAATCCGTATCGGTCTCACGACAAATTGATGGATCTATCGAATCTATTAGTTCAGCAATCCATGATGTGAAACCCTTCATGAAAGCCGCCGGTTTTGATGAGGTTATCGTCGATGGATCCACGATCCGTGTAGCCAATCAGGTAGGGCCGATTCACATTGAATTAACGCTCAAAATCCGAGATGTTGATGGTGCAGCCCTTTTCTATGAGCAAATCGATGGAATATTTGACGCAATGACCACAGTATATGTGATCAGTGAAACTACTGTGGGGACTTCCGTTAATGCCACGACACGATTTGCGTTGGATGCTGCTGTGGTTGGTTCCGTACTCGATGCAGTGGTAATTAAACGCCAGCGACGAAAGGAATTAGCGGCCCAACTCGACTATCTTCAAGATCACTGTGGATCCGACGACTGATGTCCCTGCGATCCTCTCATATCTGATGTCATTGCTGTTTCCCCTGTTTTTGTTGGGTTTGGAAGGCTGAATAAATTCGGCAGTATATCCACCTCGGCCGAGCGATAAGATCGGATATGGCCACTGTGGAATATCTTAATTATGACGTCCTCGATGATTATGGATGGGATCTTACAGATGAAGATCTCTTTGCGAAGGCAGCTGAAAAAGACCTGCCTGAAACCGATCATGGAACTTTTGAGGTATCGGAGGGTGAATATATTCTTAATGCTGCCGAGGGTGAGGGGCATCAGTGGCCGTTTTCCTGCCGCAATGGAATTTGTTCAAATTGCGCCGCTATCCTCAAAGAAGGTGAAATAACGATGGAAGGGAACCAGGCACTCAATGAGGAGGAAGTAAACGAGAAAAACGTTCGGCTAACCTGTATTGGCATTCCGAAATCAGATCATGTAAAAATCGTGTATAATGCCAAACACTTAGATTACCTGCAGGATCGAGTTATCTATTGAAACACAGAGGTTCGAATTTGATTCGAATAAGGCACACAGTAGAATTGATTTGATACGTATATATTCGGCTTTGCACCTAACGCTTCAAGGTTCTTATCTTATCATATGCCAACGGTGGAATATCTGAATTATGAAGTGCTCGATGACCACGATTGGGATATGGATGATGACGATCTGTTTGAAAAGGCGGCTGATGCTGATCTCAGTGATGAAGATTATGGGACATTGGAGGTAAATCAGGGCGAGTATATTTTGGAAGCTGCCGAAGCACAAGGCTATGATTGGCCCTTTTCCTGTCGGGCAGGCGCGTGTGCGAACTGTGCAGCAATCCTCAAAGAAGGGAAAATCGATATGGATATGCAACAGATCCTCTCAGATGAGGAAGTTGAAGAGCGAAATGTCCGGCTCACCTGTATCGGGACGCCTGCAACTGATCACGTGAAAATTATCTATAACGCCAAACATTTGGATTATCTCCAAAATCGAGTGATTTGAGCAATCGAACATATTTGGGACTATTGATAGGATTCTCTCCGACAAACGATAATCTATGTCCCGATTTCCATCACCATTTGGGAATGACAGTGATGACGAGCTATTTGATAGCTATGCTGAGTTTAATACGAGTCACATTCCCGACCCTGGCCCATTTCTCGACGATCACGATTTGCTTGTTGGATCCGATCATCTTGCATTTCATCGATTAACCAGAGCCATTTTTGAACAGCGAAAAGTCTATGATATGACATTTAACTATAATCTTGCTCGACTAAATCTCGATACTCGCCATCCAGATGCAGGCTATCGCTACGCTCGACAAGCAGGCGATCATGCCGTCCTTCATGCTGAATTTACGCCAACTACCCCGTTTTGTCCACAGAGTCATACATTAACCATCGGTTCGTTTCGAGCTTGGAACGGATTAACCGAAAAACACGAGTATGATGTCGTACGGGTACGGGTTCATCCAATGCATCATAACGCCGACCAAATTAATGAACAGCTATCAACCCTTGAAACGAAATTTCAGGAAACTGGAACGATTCCTGATATGGCAAACAAGAACGCCAACGTAGGGTCAACACCTATGGAACGAGCCAAACAAAACGAACCATCAAGTCGTGGATCCGACGCTCCCTTCTAATCAAATTGCAAGATTATATAATAGCAGAATTAAGGTGCTTGTTCTGCAATTAGACACCCCTCGTACTTTTGTTCACTGTGTTGACAAAATTCTTGGCAAGGATGATCGAGTGTTGCATGGAGTTGATCAATTCCCTCAGCGGAGAGAATATACCCGATTTGATAGGCCATTGTATCTGGAAGTTGTGTGTCAAGGACTGTATTGAAATAATTCATCACGACACAGTGTCGCCATGCTAAGTTGCTGGCAATAGCTTCGCCGTGGTTTGTTAGCGTAACACCAAACTGTTTTTCGTAGTCGACAGTTGATTGCTCGGCTAATTTAGTCATCATTTCAGTCACTGTCGCCGGTTTTACATCGAGATACTCGCTGAGTTGCCCAGTCTGGATCCGGTCTGATTTCGTAATTGAGAGCCAAAAAATGGCTAGTAAATATCGTCCTTCTTGGCGACTAATCGTTTCAACTGGATTTAAGTCAGATCTCGAAGTGTTATTTTCTGGTGGATCCATCCGTTGGTTGTAATTATTTTATATTTTCTCAAAAACTATCTGCCGAATTCCTTCATCTGCCCAATCTATTCTTTTTCAGCCAGTACAAGTAATGCGACACAGGAATCGATTGCCTGCGGTTCAATATCCTGGTTTCCATCAAATCTGATTGCTTCACCGGATTGTAGTTCGTGATTGTTATCACCTAACCTGAGTTCAAGTGTACCTGACAAAAGATATAGAACAATATTCTTTGCTGGGTGTTGATGGGCCGGAACTCGCTCGTCGGCATCAAGCGTTAATTTGACCACTCGTGGCTGCCGCTGATCGAAGATCTCAGCATGAGGTTTCTCGCTTAATGATTCAAGGACCGTTCGTTCGGTCTTGGTTGGTACATCTTCAGAAATATCACCTGATTGATCTGGGGGCATATTGGTATTTTCGATTGATAGCCTCCTCAATGCTATGTCGAATATGCTCTCTATTT
>JBDGRB010000144.1:0-3476 GCA_042218485.1 Halobacteriaceae archaeon
TCTCTCTTGGACATAGTTAATTCCAATTACCACACAAATATAAATTATCCTGAGTATCGGTACAATATACGGATAAGTGAAGAGACCGGGGATCAATTGAAATTCCGAAATATGATAAATATTTTATTATTTGATCTTGTGTAGAAGATTGTTGGTCGTGGCGAGAAGGATTGATCTGGAGTGGTTGACTGTCCAGTTCAGCCCCTGACAACCGAGTTCTGATCTCTCGATACTCGAACAACGGCTGTCACAAAATCACCAGACAACTCTCCACCAACAATCGCTTACCCCAGAGCGTTATTAGTTATAAATCGCAATCAATATTGAACGATTTCTTGATGGATCCTACAAGTTTATCGACGGCAGGCATAATCACAGCGTTTCATTGCCTAACAAAACCTGCACAAATTCGACTAATCATCCTTTCGGACAGCTAATTCTTCCTGATCCAGCGATGTATATTGTATGGTGAATCCAATTTCCTCAAGAATATTCTGGGCAACACCATATTGGGCCAAAATAGGGCTCACATCGTCAAGCATTGGACTATCCAAAGCCTCGATTTCCTCCCTAATTGTGGTAAGTATTGCTTTTGGGACATACTTATCATTCGAAATGACACCTTGATACTCGTCGTTATCCTTGAGCCACCGACGGATCGCATCCGGCTCAACCTGCTGTTGCCTGGCAAGCTTGTCAATATTTGTGACACTGTCGGTCGGTACTTCGATAGGATCCCGTTCTAGCTTTTGTCGGTCTTTTTCCACCTGATCCTCTTTGATTGCATTCAGTCGAGATAACACTGGTTTGACAGGAATCGTGTCTTCGTAGAAGAACACCTGATCGACGTTCGTCTCTTCGAAATCAGCTGCGGTGCAATTCAATTCCTGATTTACCGCTAAAATAACGGGTTTCTCTGCTTCGACTTCTCGTACCTTTGCTAGTTTCTCTTCTAGGTACTCAGGTGTCCAGAATCCGACCACTTCCAGATAAAAGGCAGCCTGATCATCATCTGCATTCTGTTTTTCTCCGTAGTCACGCTCGAAGCTAAAGTCCGGAATCATTACTCGATTTCCAGCCCGAAGAATCGTGGGCTCTCGCTTGACCGTCCACCCCTCGGCCAATGAATCAATTCGTGTCGCAAAGTCTCGTTCGACCTCGCTATCAAATGATTCGACTGTGGTCCGCTTTGGGAAGAGAGCCTCTTGGCTGTCATCAACGGAAAATTCATAAATTCGTGTTTCGTCACTAACCTCGGTTTCAATCTGTGCCGAAATGCTCCAATCCTCGGCCTTCATAATTGATGGTAGCAGTTTTGCCAGCGTGGTGCCATACTTCCGTGTTTTCTTGAACAGGGATGCAGGCCCAGTCACGGTTACTGACAAGTCTTCATCAACGTAATACATCAATCCGAGATATTTTAACAATCCAAAGATTTCCTGATAATTCCCGGAGGCCGTAAATTCTAATTCGACAGCATCGAATAGCAGGGTCTGTGTGAGTGAGAGATTATATTGTTTGAGTAACTCATCTGGATCAATATCTGGTGTGGATACGAGGGTTTCGTTCTCGTCTCGATCTGCCCATAGTCCTTCTTCGATTTCCGCTGACGTAAGATCAAATTCATTAGCCACCTGAGAGACAACTTCATCTCGTTCATCTTCGTCGGTGACAAAGCCACGATCGAAGACTGCAGCTCGAAGGTTTGCTGGAGATATTGGAGCCTGCATTTCAAACGTGGAGCGTCGGTCCAATAACTTGGACATCCCTCGTACAAATTTGAACGTATCATGTGTCTCTAAGCCGGCGATTTCATCTTCGATTTCGCCACGCGTTTTGCCCGGTTCGTATACCTCGATAACCTGTTTTGCAACCTGCCGATATTCGTCGATGTCACGATAGTTGGGGTGAATGTTTGGCTTCCGTTTCGTGACCTCTAACAGTTCTTTCGTCAACATTGTGCTATTGTTTGCGCCGACTCGATGTTTTGAGTTCGCCGGTACCACGGGAGACGATTTCATACAACTTTGCAGTATCACCGGATGGTCGGAGGATCCGCCCAAGTCGTTGCCGATATTCACGTGTGCTTCCTGTCCCACTCAAAATAATGCCGACATTCGCATCTGGTACATCAACTCCTTCATCTAATACCTGGGAGCTAACAATTGCTGAATACCTGTCATTCCGAAACCTCTCGAGGATTTCTCGGCGTTCGTCTTTCGCTGTTTTGTGTGTTATCGGGGGAATGAAAAATTGATCGGCGACCGCATATACCATGTCGTTATGCCGCGTGAAGATGATAATCCGATCGTCTCGATGTCTATCAAGCAATGAGGCGAGTTCATCCAGTTTGGCGGTCGAGCTATATGCGATCTGTCGGGCTTCATTTCGGGCTCGAACTGCTTTCCACGCTTGCGGATCGTTGCCGCTTCGCATCACGACCTTCTTGAAATCGTCTGGCCCCCGCATCCTGATATTGGTGGACTTGAGATAATTTCGGAAGGTCTCGACGTTCTCATCGTATCGCTGTTTTTCCGCTCGTGTCATGTCGACAGTAATCCGTTCGACTGTATACTCTGCAAGATATTCACCGGTCAGCTCTTCGGTCTCGATTTCATAGACTTTGCCGCCAAGGAGTTCCGTCAAGGCTTCGTGCTTCTGGTCTTCCCGTTCGTAGGTGGCAGTCAGCCCCATCCGCCAGGGGGAGGCGAAGAACTCCGCTATATGGCGATATCCTTCGGCAGCAAGGTGATGTACCTCATCGAAGATTACCAGTTTAAATTGATTACCCAGGTCTTCAGCATGGTTGTATGCGGAGTCGTATGTCGAGACGGTGATTGGTTCTATCGTTTTTGCTCGACCGGTATATTCACCGATATCAATACCGAAGGCCTGGAGTTCTTCAATCCACTGATCCACGAGATCCAAAGTCGGGACTACGATGAATGTTGGTGCGTTGACAGTGTCAATCGCTTGCATTCCGACATACGTTTTACCCGCCCCGGTTGGCAAGACGAGGACGCCCTGTTTTTCGGTGAGCCATCGATCTAGGGCTTCCTGCTGATATGGTCGGAGCTCAATATTGGCATTTAGATCAGGACATGGTACAAGATCGAGTACGTTGTCATCGACGGCTATATCCGCATTTTCAAGATAGTCACAGATCGCTTGATAGCGGAATCCAAGTGCCCGATCATTCCCGGTGCGGTCGTCCCACTCTGTATGTGGTATGTCTCCTGTTGTGGTTTGGTCACCGTTAACTACGATCGTTCCTTGATCGAAAGTCAGCCCAACGCCCATTATCCTATTATACTCACTGCAGATGTAAACCTGTCTCGCAATACTTGTCTGATGGCCACATATCTCGATAAATAAGCTGTTAATTTGGCAGCGGAATAGTGAGATACTGAAAATCTAAAATTTATATCTCGTTTAAACAAATATGATCTACATTCATGACTTCCATGGATCACGCC
>JBDGRB010000179.1:0-3437 GCA_042218485.1 Halobacteriaceae archaeon
CACGGTTAGGGTGCCTTGTGTTTCAGACCCAATTATTTATTGTGTGCACTTATTAAGTGAATATTCACCCAAAGCATGGTTTCTAACATGATTGAGACGGAACCTCCCGTTTGGGGATAATCATCGTCATAGGATCTTCACTCACGGCAACATATACAACATTATTGGTAGCTCTCCAGTGCTGAAATTGATCACTTGACAGTTGTAGTGGTGGTCGTGGGAACAATTGGGCACCTGTCGTTGTCCACGATTGTTGGGCAAGAACGGGACAGGCAGGCGGTGGCCCTCCAAGGCGAATCCATCGATATAGTGGCCGGATCCCAGCATTACCATCATAATAGCCAGCGACACGTTGGAGGTGGTCATCCGTTATCCAGGCTTCAAAGTGATGGGTAGCAAATTCGGTGGCAGCAAATTCTGCTTGGGTTGTTATTCCTTTGTAAGTGAGAAATTCAAGCCCAAGGTACATCACCGGCGCACTTATCGACACAGCCAGAACAATAAGGAGAATCACTCCTACCTGAACCGAGTTATGAGAGGCCCGCTGTACAATCACAATCGTAGCAGTGCCAGCCAAAATCAGCAATGGAAGATGGCCAAAGAGTTGGGCTCGATATGCCATCGCTAGGTATCGAAATGAGAGATTAGCGGAAAAGGAAAATCCTCCAAGAGCAACCACGGCACTGAGTAGGCCGATCAATGTCGGCCCGATTCGTTGATTGGTGGGGAGATGATGGACCATAAGTGCCCCAACGAATAGCGGCAAACTCAACGGTAATAACACAAGCAATAAGCCACGTGGCGTTTGCGTGGTCCCAACAAAGACTGTTCGGAGTGTATTGATGCCAAGCGCTCCAAATGAAATAATGATGATCCCGATCACAAGACTCCGTTGATATCGTTTGGATGTTGTGAGAAACCATCCAGTTCCAAGAATCGCTATTACTACCCACGCTATGAACAACCCAGGCACAGTAATCAACCGCTCCGATTGGACAATTTCAGCAGTTGTGATATTCGCAATAAGAAGATGATACCCAATCGTCCACATCCATACAATACCGGCGACTAATCCGTTTCGGAGGAGTGTTTTCGGCCATGGAGATTTGATTGCATAGATGGTAAGGATGGCCGTGACGGTAAGGGCACCAATAATTCCGGATAGATTATGGAGGAGCGGCAACACACCGCCGATGACGAAACTAAGTCCAGCCCATTCCAAGTGGGCTGTCCGGAGCCAGCGATCAACGCAAAATCCAAGCACAGGAACAAGTAGTAATCCTGCTGTCTGTTCGTCGGTTGGCATTGATCGATACAGGTATAACCCCTCAACGGCGAGCAATAACCCGGCAAAGAGAGCAGCGTGTTGAATGTGGTTTTGGTTGATGTCAATTCCTGTTCCAAATCGCCGTGCAAATGCAATGCCGAGTAAAATTGTAGCGGCACCAATCACGGCACTTACTGGTTGTGCGATATAGAGTGGTGGGGATCCAGCGAGAGTACTAACAAGGGCGAGCAACGCTGTAAATCCAATGGCATCCGTCGCAATCCCGTCCAGCAAAATCGTGTCCGTGGAGATAGCGGTGAGCGCTCTGCTGGCATAGCCTATCCCATCGGGATTAAACGGAAGCGGACTCCAGTACAGGGGCCCCAGTCGAAGTGCTACTGCTATGGAAAATACACCAATAGCCGAGAGGATAAATCGGCGTTTATTCATTTTCTTTCTCACCTCGTTGGGCATGATCCTCGTGATAAAATAATTGAGTAGGTGGGACAAACAGCAACGATAGCGTTGCTGTCAGAGCACCAAGCAGGGCAAGGAAGATACCGCCGATTGCGATACCAATAATGAGCGGTATTGAGACAGGCGGATGTAACGTTATACCAAAGACTGTCAATCTACCACTGATCACCATAAGGTACTGCCACGCATATCCAATTCCAAGCGCCAACAGTGTTGCTGGGATTGCAAGTCGAAGCCCATCAAGGACAATTAAACGCAAAACTTGCCATGGTGTTGCCCCTGTTGCTCGATAAATGCCTATCGTTTCTCGCCGATTATGGACTGCCCACGCAAAGATAGCAGTATTGCTAGCGATTACTGCCATCGATGTCATCACAATCAATATCAAGAACAGTACCTCAAGATTTCCAAGGATGTAGGTAACAGCCTGTCCAAAACTACTGTCCGAAATAGCCACGCCACGACTGGATGCAAGGACAGAAACGACTCGTTGCTTGGCTTGAACGTGATATGTAAGTGATGTGAGCCGGTGGGTATTTGTCCGGACAATGACTTCATGCCTGCCAGGACTGGCCCGGCCCAACTGATATGTCACCGTTTGGGATTTACCCGATTTGAGTGTGATTAGTTGTTGGTCGCTCAACCCTGGGCCGGTAATGTGAAGCGATCTGGCTATTGGTTTTGCCCACGGGTTCATGACCGTGACCGTTACTGTCGGGTGAATAAATATCGGCGGGTTGAGTGGTGATATCGATAATTCTGAAACGACAACTTGCCGTTTAATGCCTCGTTTGACTGTTATCGGTTGGGTTGCTTTTGTATACCCTTCTTTGGTAGCAATAATTGAATAGGTATTTGGGGTCTGGGGCAAGGCTATTGCGGCCTGTCCATTGGCTCCAGTTTGTGTTGTCTTTGATCCGATCCGGATAGTCACATTGGAGATTGCTGTTCCGTCGCCATCAACAACTGTAACAAGCAATGTTGCATTCGGTGGTCCTCGATCAGGAATTGGCGATAGTCGTAACAGACCCTTATCAGCGACGTGGATCGTTCTGGTTTGATTCTCAATGCTAAGTCTGTAGGTACCAGGTTTGGATGGAGCGGTAAATTTGAACGTAACGGTTGTCTTCGAGGTAGCCTGGATCCGGACTCTCCGATGTTTCACTCGATTGGAGAAACGCACAGAAACATTTCGGGTTCGAGACACTGAATCAATATTTTGTAGCCGAACCCTGACGGTAAATTGATCAGTTGTCCGAACAGTTGTTGGGACATCAATTGCAGTTGTGACAATGGCTGTGCCTGGTGTTTGATTCTGTTTCGAAATCGATTTGAGATCAGGTAGTTGGCTATCCACCCGTATAATGTGAACGCTTCCCTGCCGTACTCCGGCAAGCAAACGGGCTGTTTGTAATGGGACGATCACTTGATCGTCATAGATACCTGGCGCTTGATAGATGCCGACTATACGGAGGGTTACAACCGCGGGTCGAGTACTCCCCCCGAGGAAAAGCGTTTCATTCACATCAACACCAATGGCGGAGGCAAGATCAGCCCCTATTACAGCCTCACCAGGTGTTTTTGGCTTCCTGCCGGCGATTAATTTGGCATTCGAAACAGTAGTAAATGCCGTGAAGTTTGCTCCACGAGTCATGAATGGCTGCCCGTTAACCAACGAAAAACCAATTATCTC
>JBDGRB010000193.1:0-3416 GCA_042218485.1 Halobacteriaceae archaeon
TGCAGGCCGTCACTACCGGCTCACGCCGGTTTTAAATACTCAGAACGCGACAGCAAAATAGTAGAAAAATTCTAATACAAGTAAATGACGCATGATACCAAAGAACCATGAAACGGCACTTCGAGAAATCACCACAACACTCGAATCGGCCGATATTACGTGGGCCATCACGGGGAGTGTAAATTTTGCTCTCCAAGGGCTCCCTGTCGAGCCTAATGATATTGATATACAAACTGATCGCCAAGGTGCATATGCATTTGAAGATATGTTTTCGAGCGCACTCGTCGATCCGGTTTCGTTTACAGAAAACGATCATATCCGTTCTCATTTTGGTCGATTCAGGATCGCTGGTATTGAGGTAGAAGTAATGGGGGATATCGAGAAACGTCGGGATGGAGAATGGATCGGTCCGATTCACTTACCGGAGTATATTGAAAACATCACGTATGCAGATATGAAACTCCCCGTGCTCGCGCTTTCCTATGAATATACTGCGTATAAAAAGTTGGGCCGTGATGAACGGGCAAATCTTATCAAGGAACATCTTGAAAACAGGGAAAATTGAAGGATAATGTTTTGTCACGCAAAACAGACCCAGAAGGATACTGTCATCTCTTTTTATGTAATTCAATCATTTACATAGTTCCCGTTCAATAACCACTATTATCCGTCAAAAACAAGCCAAGATTAATACCCTCTTTTCTTCGTATATTTTGCATCCTCATTCTTCGTGAAAAACTAACTGTATGTAAAGGTTTTTTCTATCCGTTCGGTATTAATTTTGGTACAGTGAATAATTTATCTACCCGACGTCAGATACTTTCATCAGTATCTAGTCTCGGTCTCCTCAGTCTGGCTGGCTGTAGCCAACAAGGCACCTCAACGAAATCCCGAAGCCCAACATCCACACAACCCCAAACCACGACACGAACGTTTACACAATTACCCTCACAACCACTTATTGCATTAGAGACAATCGCATCAGGGATTGCGGCGCCTGTCGATGTTGCCTTTGATCCACAATCCTCAGTAAAGTATATTGCAGGAAAATACGGACAAATCCTCGTTCACAGTTCAGCAGGATTGCATGAGAAGCCAGCGTTAGATATAGGTAATCGAATCGTTGTCGGATATGAAACCGGCCTGCTTGGAATTGCGCTCCATCCGAACTTCCCCGAAAATAATCGCATCTTTGTCCGATATAGTTCGCCCAACCGTGAAGGAACGCCATCCAGCTATAGCCATACGTTCGTCTTATCGGAATTCAAAGTATCAGCTGATGGTTTACGAATAGATCCTCAATCCGAACAAGTGCTATTGGAGATTCCGGAGCCACAATCCAACCATAACGCAGGGAGTATCGTTTTTGGACCGGATGGGTATTTATATATTGGCGTCGGTGATGGCGGTGGCGGCGGCGATCAAGGCCAAGGACATGTCAGTGATTGGTATGCCCCAGTCGATGGCGGTAATGGACAGGACGTGAATGCGAATCTACTTGGCAGCCTCCTTCGGATTGATGTCGATGAAAAAGAAGCAAACCGCGGCTATGGAATTCCAGACTCGAATCCACTCGTTGGACAAAAAGGATTAGATGAACATTATGCATGGGGATTTCGAAATCCATGGCGAATGTCGTTTGACGGATCCGATCTATACGTCGGCGATGTGGGGCAAAACAAATATGAAGAAGTGGATTTCGTTACCAAAGGCCAAAACTATGGGTGGAATATTAAAGAAGGGACCCATTGTTATTTGCAGGACACGTGTCCTGACAAAACCCCACCAAGCGTTCGAGGGGGTGAACCTTTGATTGATCCAATTATCGAATACCCACATAGAGGCCAGCCTGTCCATGGAACATCTGTAATCGGGGGATATATATATCGAGGAGATGACATTCCTGCATTACAAGGCCGATATATTTTCGGCGATCTAGAAGCGAATGGCCGATTATTCGTTGCAACCCCACAATCATCTGGACTCTGGAAGACCCAAGTATTGTCGTTGCCAACTGCCGATCAATCCAAAATAAATCGAGTGTTTTCATTTGGTCGGGACCCTGACGATGAATTATACGTTCTCGGAATTGGAGAAACCAAGGGGGGCCTCTATCGAATCAAGCCTCCCTGATTCCCCACCCATCAATGGTCCTTGGCGATCATCGCGAATGACACGATGAGTGATTTATAATATCATATTTCTCATACAATTTGATGGAAAATGATGTGATACCAATTGAATTATGTGCATGCTGTGTGGGATCCCATAATATATGCCTGCGGCGATAATTACTGGATCATCTCGAGGGATCGGTGCAGCAATTGCGAAACAATTCGGTGCAGATGGTTATGATATCACAATAAATTATCACACCAACAAAGATAAAGCAGAGAAAACAGCTGACACCATTCGGGAGCTTGATACAGATGTTGAAGTGATTGTCAAGCAAGCAGATGTGTCGATACCTGAAGAAGCAAACTCATTAATTGAAACAACAGTTGATACCTTTGGTGAAATAACCCATCTCGTAAATAATGCGGGTATTGATCAACATGTGTATACAGATGAACTTGGTCCGGATGATTTCGATCACATAATGGATGTAAATGTAAATTCCGCATTTAATTGTACGAAAGCAGCGCTTCCTCATCTCAAGGAGTCTAAAGAGAATTCCTCGATAATTAATATATCGTCTATTTTAGCATTCACAGGTGCACCGATCGAATGTCACTATGCGAGTTCGAAAAGTGCGTTAATAGCCCTCACGAAAAGCCATGCACGTGATTTTGCACCGCATATCCGTGTCAATGCAATCGCTCCTGGCCATATCGAAACGGATATGGTACAAGATCGTCTCGATGAAAACAATCAGATCGTATCTGATATTCCAGTTGGACGGATCGGAAACCCGGAAGATATCGCTGAGGCAGCCGCTTATCTCCGCGATGCTACATTTGTTACTGGCGAAACACTCCATGTTAATGGTGGGGAATTGATGCGATAGAATATTTGTTGGATTATAAAGTTTATTTGTTGACAAGTACCTATAAATCCAATATGCGTCGCCGCAAACTTTTGGCAAGCCTGCTTTTACTGGTCCCCGGGTGTTCGTCTTCTCCACCCTCAACTTCAACTCCAACCGACACACAAACACCGACGAATACAGTTAAAGCTCAGACAACCACTGAAGGTACAACAGATACATCCACACCAACACCGACAACAACCTACAACAAGCCTGATAAAACGATTCCGGAGCATCTCATTCAACCGGACAAGGATTTTGTACTTCGACACACAGAGGTCAAAGGAACGTGGTTAGTCGAGTCATCAGCGTTTAATTGGGAAATTTTCGAAAACGGCCCGTTTATCGAGATCTATTCCGGATTTACAGCATATACGAGTATCAAAAA
>JBDGRB010000216.1:0-3414 GCA_042218485.1 Halobacteriaceae archaeon
ATCTTTAACGTTGCGTCTGCTGTGGCGACACTATCCCAGCACATTTCGGCGCAGTCGGCGAGACTGACCAGTTCTTGATCATCCTCAGATACCACATGTCCTTCTCTTGCCATCGTTAACATGTCGTCAATTATAGCGTCCATCCGGTCGAGTGCTGAGGCAACCGCGTCCAAGTTCTCTGACTCATTCGTCTCACGGACGAGTTCCAACCGACCTTTCGCGACATTTAGGGGATTGCGCAGATCGTGAGAGGTAATACTCGCAAAGCGCTCTAGCCGCTCGACCTCCCGCGTGAGATGTTCCTCGCGTGCCGCTACCTCATCGCGTTCTTGCCGGAGCGCCTCCGCCAGCTCCCGTTGGCGTGCATTATAAATACCGATCAAGAAGCCACCGAAGGCTCCGGTTACAATCCAGTTCATGATCATAAACGGGACATCAGTTTGTGGAGTTCCATGCGACCATTGATAGATGATTGTGGATGCTCCGATTCCACCAAAACCGACGATGCCGATGATCGTCCATCCAATAATACGAACGTGATACTCCTCGTTAAGTGTACTCTGCCGGATCCAGTATCCCCCACCAATGAGAGCGATCGAAATCGTCATCGGCGGGAGTACCCCAACAACGAGCGCTACTAGATCATCTAGTTCTTGAAACAGGTGGAGGAGATGAATGACAAATGTGATGGCACCGATTCCGCCGATTACCAGCGAGCTGACGAATTGGGCTGGAATGTACCATTTTGACTCAGAATTCTGGTGACTGGTCATGGTGTCTCTATTTCGAGGGTAGTAGCCGATGCAATTGCGGGGAGCGTAAAGGTAACTACTGTCCCATTGGGCTCGTTTTCAGTGATTGTGACGGTACCTCCATTGTCGTTGGTGATCCATTTGATCTTCCATAGGCCAAGGCCGCTGCTGTGTTGAAGGGACGTTTCATTTCCCTGCTCTAGAGGAATGCGTTCCTGCTCGGGGATTCCTGGTCCATTGTCGGCAATAGTAATTTCGACAGAATCAGGATCCGTTTGATTATCGTTTTTCAAGACCCCAACATCAATTGTCGGATCGGCTTGATGAGTATGTTCTACGGCGTTTTCAATGGCCTCTCGGATGGCAAGTTCGATAGTTGGATCGACTGCGGCATAAGCCGCCTCTGGAGCAGTAACCCTAAGGGTTGCATCGGCCTCCGGCTGCTAGAACTCGTTTTGTATACGGTCGATTAGTGAAACAATATCATACGCCTGTTGGGAAGCGGTGTCAGTAGTGAGGGCGTTGTGAATATCTTGAGCCTCCTTGCTTAATCGGGCTAACCGTTGAGTGCTATTTATAATAGTCGTAATCTTTGACTGAAGATCGGAATCGGATATCTTCTTTTGAAGGAGCGACGTATTGCCCTGAATGACGGTAAGTTTATTACGGAGATTATGCCGCAGGATGCGATTGATCACCTCAAGACGCTGTCGCCGTTGGGCTTTGTCTGTCACATCGGTGATGACTAGTATGGTTCCAACTATGTCACCTTCCGTATCTTCGAGCGGGGCCGTCCAAAGACGGGCTGTGATTTGGATATCACTTTTTCCTCTACAGTGCAATTCTTTCGCAACAACAGATTCCTCGTTTTCGATTATTTCTCTCCACTCTTTGCATTGCTCGCTATCCTCCGGGATAATCGGTAATCGTTGGTCACGAATATCCTCTTCGTTCCAGCCAAAGATTTGTTCGGCGGTTGGATTCCATCGGGTCACGGCGCCGGCTTGGTCGATTTCAATGAGCGCAACTGGGAGTGTTTCCACGACTGTCGAAAGATGAGTAGCTGTCTGCCGTACTTTTTCTATTTGAAGTTGATATTGGAGATTATACCATCCGATGATGATTCCGGCCGTTGCCCCCGTTCCAGCAATCCACAGCATGATCATCGTTACATCGGCTAGGAACACACCGTGTGAGCGTTCGTAGAAGACAGTAATACTAGCGAGTAAGGTGATGGCCACCAGACCTACAAGAGACCATCTGACAGTACGCCAGATACGATCCGCAGTGAATTCTTGTGACTTGAGCCAGTATACGCTCCAAAGAAGGGGGCCCGAAAGCCCAATAAGGGCTACAAAGCTCAATATGCGGCCGAGAAAGGGCTCACCTGGCTCCATTAGATGGAGGAAAGACATGCTTCCGATCAGGAGCGCGACCCCGGTAAGATATCCGAGTCCAAGAGTGCGTTTGAGCAACATGACTTCTTACTAATCCCTTCTTTGCGTGTGTTACCCGTCATACATCTTATCAAAAGGGGGAATTCTCACAATCTGAGAAGCGTGACTTCACTGAAAATGATTATAAAACAGTAAATAGGGGTTATTCCTGAAGTGAACAGGCGATTTCAAGAAATTCTTGAGTGAATACCGAAAGTGGAGCAAGTGGGATACTTTCACATAAGAGGGAGAAAGGTTGGCGGCAGGGGCTGGGAAATTCACTTTTATGGTATGTTCCGATAACTGTCCTACAATTCAGTCAGGTTGTCGTACAGGCGGTGGCGAATCGAAATCCGGTCTCGTTGATAGCATCATTGAGCCGGTAAAGGGACACTTGTTGCTAACGACTGATTCTCGTATGCAAATGTGCGTAGAAGGTTTGCTTGCGATCGGAGGCTTCCTTGCGGTCGCTCTCACCGACGAGTGACGTCGGCATAGTGTAGTGAGAGTTGTCTTCTGGCTCGAAGCGGGACATGATCGAAAACATCGCATATCGAGCAGGTATTTCTACAGGAGACAAGCCTCCGTGTCCCCTTGTGAGATAACTGGTCCCACCTGTAAGTCATCCGACCATCATAGGGAAATATGGTGGGATTGGGTCGGCATTTCCGGTATGATAACCCTCGAAGTGTCTTCGAGGGCGACCGCGACTACATCGGCGCACTGAACGTGGTCTGCGTGTTACCGCCAATATCGACGAGTGAGACCACGGTTCCACGTCCTTCTACATGGGAGCGTCCGAACTCGTGCTAGCTGGCCGTTACGCTATCACGCAACGCACGGTCGATATTGTCAGCGTTGCCTATGAACACCGACAGGTAGCGGCGGCCGCTGGTGGTGGATTGGCTAAGTTAGTGCCCGATCCGCCCTCTTCGAGGAGAAACACGATTGTAGCGATGAATATGGCCCAGTCGTCCAGCAGTGTATACAGTTCCTTCGATGTCCGACTGAAAGGTACTGACAATCGGAACGGTGTGCCAGAATAGCCATGTCAGTGAAATCTTATTGAGCACTCTCATTCATTGTTCTCTCTTATAAATGTATTTTGAGAGAACTTGGCACCGTTAACTTAGGAGCGGGTACGAGGAGAAATTGACACAAAATCCCCTCAGGCAGTGTCTAGATCTGCACCTCCTCAGCAGGCGTGCGGCCGTCTAAGGCCTGAT
>JBDGRB010000088.1:0-3401 GCA_042218485.1 Halobacteriaceae archaeon
AGCCCCACCCTCAACGAAGCCGCGTCACCGGCTGAGTAGGGTGGGGTAGTTCACTAATTTAATTTGAGGGTAGATTTTCCACCATCCTCAGGTAGTTTATTTGAGGTACTGACCCACTTCCCGAAAGGAATACCTTGCTGTACGAATAGGAAGAGGAGTGCACACATTTGAGGACAAGCAAACCGAACCACCCATCAATCAAAAAATCTCGCAATTTGTCTGCTTCTTTGCCTTCCATCCACAGCTGAAACCCCGGGGCTTTCGCCTCGCTACCGATGCAAACAGCTTCGAGGATACGCTCCCGAGATACTCAGGCAGTTTCGTCTGTAGATCGCTACGAACAGCACGGTTTAAATACGCTCTCGGGCATTGTTCATCTATGCGATTGTTGTTCATTCATTCGGACCACCTTGAGTTCGAAACAACCCAAAAGGTGGACGAAGATATTGCCGAAACCGCAGGGGTACCTCTCTCTGGTCGTCTTGATGATTGTATGACTGTATTTATTAGCGTTGAATCAGATGACGAAGAAGACTTAGACGCCGTTGTCGCTAATGCAACAGAGGAATTGCGTGATGTTGCAGGCCAACTAAACACATCGAAGGTAGTCTTGTATCCATATGCGCATCTAAGCGAGGATTTAGCATCGCCAAGTAGCGCCACGACAGTGTTGCAAGAATTAGAGGAGACACTAACTGATGATTATGAAGTACTGCGAGCACCGTTTGGTTGGTATAAATCCTTCGAGGTTTCATGTAAAGGCCATCCATTATCTGAACTTTCTCGCCATGTCAGTGCCCAACGGGATGAGACCAAAACAGAAGAAGACGAGGAAGCGGAAAGTGATTGGGTAGTAATGACTCCAGATGGATCAACACACGACCCCATTGCTGACAAAGACCAATTTAGTGAAGATTTGCAGGCACTTATCGAAGATGAAGTAGAAGATATCATCGCCTCGCCTGGGTCGGAGCCGCCACACATCTCACTTATGCAGGAAAAACAACTTGTTGGATATGATGAACTTTCGGATGTGGGGAATCTTCGGTGGTATCCCCGCGGAAAGCTAATTCGTGACGCATTAATCGAATATGTAAATGACTTAGTTATAGAGTATGGGGGAATGCCGGTCGAAACACCGATAATGTATGATTTAGGTGCAAGAGCAATCAGCGAACACGCGGGCAAATTCGGCGAACGGCAATATCGATTTGAAAGTGGGGATCGTCGCATGATGCTTCGATTTGCAGCCTGTTTTGGTCAATTTTCCATCATGCGAGATATGCATATTTCGGAGAATGACCTTCCTTTGCGTATTTATGAAATGAGTACATATTCGTTTCGCCGAGAACAACAAGGCGAAGTTGTGGGATTGAAACGATTGCGGGCGTTTACGATGCCTGATATGCATACTGCAACAAAGGACATGGACCAAGCCCGAGAAGAATTTGAACAACAAGCAGAAGTATCGATGCAAACAGGTGAAGATCTCGGGATGAACTTTGTTGTTGCTTTCCGAATGACGGAGGAATTCTATAATGAGAATCAAACGTGGGTAGAGTCTCTCGTATCCGATATCGGCAAGCCGATGTTGCTCGAAATTCTGCCCGAACGTCACCATTATTGGTCTGCAAAAATTGACTTTGCTGTAATTGATGAACTCGGGCGCCCAATCGAAAACCCAACCGTTCAAATCGACGTTGAAAGTGGGGATCGTTTTGATATCGAATATACAGATGGGACAGAAACACATACCCCACCCATATTACACTATTCGCCCTCTGGGGGGATCGAACGGGTAATATGTGGCCTCTTGGAAACCGCAGCTAAACAAGAGCGACCCCAACTCCCGACATGGCTTTCTCCAACCCAAGTCCGTTTTATTCCGGTACAAGAAGACCATATTGAATATTGTGAGCAACTTGTGGATCAATTCGAAGATCATGATATCCGGGCAGATATCGATGACCGTAATGAATCAGTTGGCAAACGAATCGCAAAGGCCGAGACCGATTGGGTACCATATTATATCGTTGTCGGCAGTCGAGAAATCGAGAGCGGTGAATTAGGCGTGAATATTCGAGAAGAGGAAATTGAGGTGACCTTGCGGCCGGAAGAACTTATTGATCGGATAAACGACCAGATCGGCGATCTCCCCCGAAAACCACGATATTTACCGAAATTCGTTTCCAATCATCCAAACTTTACTGGAAGTTAGGATACTATAGTAAATTATTCTGCTTTCTCGATGCCGTCGGCGAATCCTTGAGGAGGCTTAGCACTTGCAATCAGCTAAATATAGGCCTACCAAACAAAAACTGTACAGTTCTCAAGCTCTTCTATCCATCGTTGATATTCACTTTCTGTATATCTTTTAACTCTTGCAGGCTACGTCTCCATCCGCAACGAGCGGACCGCACAAGCGGTAAGCGAGTAGGGGGTTAGTTCACTCATTGTAAGTGGCTGCTGTTCCAGGTCGATCTACATGGTTGAGATCAATATATCCATCATCAAAGGGAACACCGGTGTATGGATCGTCTTCAAGTAATAAGGATCCATCAAGATCGGCATAGTCCAACAACGGCGATAAATGAGCCGCAGCTGCAATCGAGGCATTGCTCTCGACCATACAACCACACATGACTTCCAAATTATGCGCTCGGGCTGTGTGTATCATCCGAAACGCTTCTCGGATTCCACCACACTTCATCAATTTTAGATTCGCAATATCTACACGATCAGCGATTTTTGGAATATCTTGAGCAGTTACGCAACTTTCATCGGCGGCGATAGGCAATGGGGAGTGCTCATATACATACTGTAATCCGGCTAAATCATCCCCTGGGACAGGCTGTTCGACGAATTCGATATCATACGCTTGAAGAGCATTGATTTGAGCGACAGCTTCATGGGGTTGCCACGCTTCATTGGCATCAACACGAAGACGAATATTTGGTGCAACATCCCTTATTGCTTGGAGAATTTCTTCATCGTTGTCAGTCCCGACTTTCACTTTGAGGATGCTATGACCACGGCTAATAGCGTTTTCTGCTTTCTCTTTTACAGTCTCGATATCATCAATACCGATAGTATATGAAGTATGGATGCTCTCATCGGGATCTAACCCCCAATACCGATATAGCGGTAACCCAAGCCGTTTTGCAACAAGATCGTGACAGGCAATACTAACTGCGCAACGGGCTGCTGGGTTGTCACGGACGGTTGTATACAGATTTTGTTCGATCTTACCGAGATTATTGATATCATCGATTCGTTCAACCGCCTGTAATAACGAGGGTAAAACAGCTTCAACTGTGTCTATTGTCTCGCCGTAATACGTAGAAGGAGCGGCACCACCAATCCCAACGGTTCCTCCTTCATCTTCAATTTTTACGATGATG
>JBDGRB010000010.1:0-3315 GCA_042218485.1 Halobacteriaceae archaeon
AATAATAAATTTATTATCGTTACTGCTGATCAATCACGAGCGGCAGAATTATCGGATCGCGATTTTAAGGTGTTAACGGCGGATCCAAGTGATGAAGATACCTTGGAGCGTGTGCAAATAAATGCCGCCAAAGCGATTGTCGTCGCGACGAATAATGATGCGGAAGATGCATTGGCCGTGCTAACGGCACGACAGATGAATCCCGATATCCGTATCGTCGCTGCAGCAACACAACGTGAAAACGTCAGAAAACTCAAACGTGCGGGTGCTGATACTGTAATTAGTCCTGCAACAATCGGCGGGTATCTTCTCGTACAATCAGCATTATGCCAAGAGGGGATCGAGAAAATTGCAGATGAAGTCCTCGAAAGCCAACTTGCATTCGATTAGCCCAAGTGAACAATTGCGGTATCTGTTTCGATATTATCGATCCGCTCGAAAGTTGGTCGAGAAAGAAATCGTGATGCCGTGCTCCGCTGCGTACTTGCCCCCAAGAATATGATATCGTATTGGTCGTCATTTTCTTCAAGAAAATCTTCAATTGATGAATGTGCAACCCGAGTTTCACACTCTATCGACACGGGTTCTGCTAAATCTGCCAACATTAACTCAGCTTCTCTCCGTTTTCCCTCCTTATCAATGCAATTACATATACTTAGAGTTCCGTCTTCTTCGATTATCCGTTCAGCATAATCGATCATAGCATGGGCCACTGTGCCTGCCTTCCGGACAGGAACCATCGCACGATTCCACTGGTTGTTCTCCGTCATGGATCGCATTGCAATGACATCAATATTGCTTCGAAAAAGATTTGTAACAAATTGAGATAATGATTCGCCGTTCTTTTCATATGGTGTGACGATTAGATCACAATTTGTGTCTTTGGCCGTTTGTAATGTCGTATTGGCCGGGGATGACCGTTCGACAGCAACAACGACATCACAGGGGATCCCCATCTCGGATTCAATGGTATGGGCACGTTGTTCCAGTTTACTTGCTGCAGGCTCAGCAACGTTAGCTTTCGCATACTGCTCGGCTTTCTCACGATCCGCTGTTTTGCCGCTTTCAATCAATTCCCGTTCTTTGGCAGCAACCGCCTCATTTTCGACAATATCGAGTAATACAACTTTCCCTGCTTCATGAGCGGCAGCAATCTTTGCTCCAAATGTTGCTACTGTTTCCGATGTATCACCCCGCATCGGAATGAGAACGTGATCATCAGCATTTGTCGTTCCATAGAGATATTCTGCACGTTGTTCATAAAACTCGGATCGCCACGTAACAAATACAATTGCGATAACTGTCGTCGAAACCATTACTCCGAGTACATACACGAGACGCGAGGTACCTGTCATTAACACGAGGAGGGCCGTTGAAAATGCTGTTGGTAATTCAAGATTGAATGCCCATGTTACAATCCCTGTGAGAAAAATTCCGAGGGCTGCTGCTCCTGGATGAACTACGACTTGATCAGGGGGAATCTGATAGAGATACTTCGATGCTACAATGAGCGAGACCCAGCCACTAAATGCACCAAGCGTCATTCCCCCGATAAACCGAACTGGGGATGCATATCGACCTTCTGGTTCGGCAAACAAGGTATACGTTCCAGAGGCTAACGGTGGAAAAAGGAGAAATGATATTTGTTCGATTTTGTTTGATAGTAACGTTACTAAACCAATCAATAACGGAACAAAAATAATTACGGAAACATGTGTTAAATTACTTGTACTTTCGATCCATCGGCGGAAATCTTTAATTTCTCGTCGCTCAATCCGTTTCATTCGATTGATGATCGTATGAAACCAACTCCGGATCGACTCCAGCATCCTATAGTCAAATAATCCTGTTTAATATTTCTACGTTTTGCATCGCATGTCCACAGATCGGCTGCCTGAGTGCCTCGGGGCTTTATTCCCATGCTCACCGCAGGCGTTTTAATTTCCATGAGAGAGGAACGGTCATATTGGTTGGGTAATCTTCACAGGGTAGTAACCGTCTCAAGCGCAATAGATATAGCACGCTTTACGTTATTTCTGGCTTTTGGAGGTAATTCTTCATCGCTGTCCGCACCTTTTTGTGTTCCTTTAACTAAATTCCCATCTACCGTACAAATTGCGCCGGCGGTCATATTTCGGCGACGGGCAATCGTGAACACAGTTGCGGCTTCCATCTCTACCGCAAGCATGTTTGCATCTTCCCACTCCGTGACGAATTCCTCGGTTTCATTATAGAAGGCATCGTCAGTAACCAGCGGTCCGACATAATATGTTTCGTCCTGCGATTTCGCTTTTGCTCTGAGGGCCCGAACAACCGAATGTGATGGCAATGCAGGAAACGCTATATCTTCGTATCGTTGCGTTGTGCCTTCGAATTTGGCTGCTCCAGTCGCAATAATCATGTCTCCGATCTCAATTTCTGGTTGTAATGCTCCTGTCGTACCGACTCGGAGGAGTGTGGTAACGCCGACTTTTGCCAATTCTTCTATCGCAATCGCCGTTGAAGGTCCTCCAATTCCAGTTGAACATATCGTAATTTCGTGATCGTTGTATTTTGCGTTTTTTAGAGAGTATTCGCGATTGTCAGAAATTGCAGTAACGTCATGACATTGAGCGGCAATTCGATCAACACGATCCGGATTCCCGGGTAAAAGCACCCGTTCATGTACATCCCCTTCTTCAACCAATAAGTGAGGTTGTTTTGCCATGCGATTGTCTTTGAAGAACGAACGGAAAAATTATCCGCTCACACGTTGGGTATTGGCCGTCTCGAATTGCTAAGGAAGTAAACTTCCGGTCGATATGGTCACATCGCCGGTTGAATTACTGAAAACAATAAAATATTGTGTGCACCTGGTCCCAATCCGACGGCTGCGACTAACCCAAGCAACAAATATCCCTCGACAGGATCGTGCTCAATTGTATCAGCAAGTAAATAAACGATGGCAATCGCCAAAACTATCTTTACGATCACAAATAACCAGACACCGCCAAGGGTTGCAAAGCCAGGAAGCTGATTGCCAAAATCAATAAGGATACGGGATAAGGGCGTTTGTTCTGCAAATCCCATATATTGTAATCCAACCGCTGTTGAGGCTCCATCTAATGTATGGCCAAATATCGTTACCATCCCAGTATATCCGGTTTGATCGGTAATGGACGGCAAAACCGATTTCATACCCGCCCATATTCCTGTAACGCCAATGACGGATGCAAGAAGTGTCATTCCTGGGATTACAGGTTGGAATGTTGATGCTTGGATTGCCGACCAGATAGCAAATGCCGTCGGCACTAAAGCGAATATTCCACCCCATAT
>JBDGRB010000206.1:0-3295 GCA_042218485.1 Halobacteriaceae archaeon
CGAGCAGAATCAGCATTAGAGGCGAGTGCTGAACGAGCAAAATCAGTCATAGAAAACAAAGGGGGTTCAGCTGAATTTCACCGAGAACGGCAAGGTCAAGAACAGTGAAATCTGATATTCTCATTTGTAGCGAATGGACTAACCGCCACGATCGGCCTATATATACACTCTCATCGACCTGCCCTCAATGTGGTGCACCCACACAGAATAGTGCACCTGCACCGTTCAATCCCGAAGATCCATACGGACAGTACCGACGCGCACTTAAACGACGCCGTCGGGAATAATGATATGGACGAAATTGAAATTGAGCAGGTTACTGACATTGATATTACAAATCCGATTTTAATCGAGGGATTGCCAGGTGTCGGCCATGTTGGCAAGCTTGCTGCAGAGCATTTAATTGAAGAAAAGGACAGCACGTTAGTGAGACGTATTTATTCAGAGCATTTCCCTCCACAGGTACTGGTTAATGAGGACGGTAAAACTGAACTTGCGCATGCTGAAATCTATGCGATAAATACAACCAGCAGGGATTTACTCGTCCTTACAGGCGATCAACAAGCACAAAGTAATGAAGGACATTATCGGTTGACTAAAACATTTTTAAAGCTCGCTCGTGAGTACGATGTAGAACAAGTTTTTGCGCTTGGTGGCGTTCCCACAGGCGAACTCGTCGAGGAATATACTGTTCTTGGAGCTGTCACAGATATTGAATTAAAAGAGGATTTACTTGACGCAGGGGTTGAATTTCGTGGGGAAGAGCCTGCAGGCGGCATCGTTGGGACAAGTGGGTTGTTGTTAGGCCTTGGTGAGCGACAGGAGATGAAGGCAGTTTGTTTAATGGGTGAAACAAGTGGCTATTTAGTCGATCCGAAAAGCGCCCAAGCCGTTCTTGAAGTGCTAGAGGACCTTTATGATCTGGATCTCGAATATGATTCCCTCGAAGACCGTGCCGAAGAGATGGAAGAAGTCATGTCGAAAATCCAGGAAATGGAACAAGGTAGCGGGATGGCATCGGAAGAAGATCTCCGCTATATCGGCTGAATGATATATCGATACTAGCTTTCCTCTCCCGTTCATGACGATTTTTCACCAAAGCGCTAATTGAGTTGCGAAACTTCATACGAGGTTCCTTGACTTCGGAGAGGGGCTGTAACCCCGCCAACCTGATCAGTTGCAGTGACAACAATCGAATTAAGTCCTCTATTTGCTGCCTCGGCAGCGATTTCACCAACAGCAAAAATACAATCCGGGTCGATGTTGATTTTTGCCAAGGCAACGATCGCCTCAATACCGGTCGCCAGAATCAGATCGTGATCGGAACAAGCATTCTTGAGTTCCTCCATATCGATAGCTCTACTCCCTCCAGCCCGGATCCGCGGGACTTGATAGACAGTAACCGTACCTGGAGCAAGATCAATTATTCCCTCAAAGCTTGTAACACCTACATCTTCACCTTCTGATGCAGCCGTCGTTGCAACGCCTGTTGCCGGTCCTTCACTTCCTGGGCTCGCATGAAGAAGTCCATCTTTCATTTGCAAAGTTACTTCTTCGCCTTCCGCAATCTCTCCAGTCGCAATCGCAGTATCTTCGTTTACACTCCCTAAAACTTCCTCACTTACGTGATCTGCAAATTGTTTTACATCCTCGGCCTGTTGAAGTAACCAATCTACGCCTTCTTTCGTTATTCGATACTGTGACCGACCCTTCATTTCGACAAAATTTTTCTCCTTAAGTTCTCGTATATATTCACTTACTGCCTGGCTGGTGATATCAAGCGCATCTGCTATTTCACCTTGGCTAACGGCAGGTTGACGGTCTGCAATTTCGACCAGAACCCGAAACCGAGTCGCGACACGTTGATTCTCAAACACATCTGGCATATACTTCAGTGTGGTATCGAGAACAAAAATATCTCCGATAATTTAACCTCCTCTCCAAGCTACAGCCGTGGGCTTTCGCCTTGCATCGCTGTAATGCTAGAAGTTCGACAATTCTTTATACAGATGTGTCTTTATTACATATGTGGTTTTCACGGATCTCCTCGCATGGGCTGTCATTGTTCTTTTTCTATCAACAGTGATTGTTGATCGATTTCATCGGAAGGCTGCTCGATTCCTTGCTGGATCCGTGTGGGCTCTATTTGGTATATTCTGGGGATTACTGTTTCCGAAATTTGCCTTTGGGATGCATAGTTTTATCGAGGGAACGCTTAGCTTAATTGCGGTGCCTGCCTGTATATATGTGGGCTGGCTCCATATCCAGGGTCGCGATTCATTGTTTGTTATCACTCGTTCAGTAGCCTTTATGGGCCTCATTTATGCCCCATTTATGATGATTGAACCTTTACGACAATGGATTGTTGAAACTGTGGCTTATCAAGTTCATTTTCTCATAGAAATTCTTGGGTATAATCCAGAATTTATCGTTCACCAAGAAACAGGATACAAAAGTAAATTCGTCTTTCATTCGGAATCGGGTACGTATGCTACATTTATCATCCTCGCATGTACCGGAATTGGAAGTATGGCTGTCTTTGGAGGGGTAATAGCCGCTCTTGATGCTCCTATTGGACGTAAATTACGAGGATTGGCACTAGCGTTACCAATTATTTACGTACTTAATCTTTTTCGGAATGCATTTATCGCGATTGCGTTTGGGAAACAATGGTTCCAGATTTATGTTCCGATAATTCAAGATATCGTCGGCTATCAACATCCAGGCCTAGTTTCGTTTTTCATCGCTGACCGTGTCATCAGCCAGAGCTTGTCGCTTCTCGCATTACTTGCTATTACGGCGATGATCATTCGTGTCCTCCCAGAAGTGACTGTTATCATCGAAGAATTGTTATTCATTCTCACTGGTAATGAATATAATTTCGAAGGTGATAATGGTTCAGGCGGATCCGTAATTCCCCATTCAACTGTTCAATCAGCTGGAAAATGATAAGGGTGTCATAGAACACTTCGCACGGTATTGTTCTCGTAGGTTCAACGGTGAATCACCCGTTACATCGTTCCTGCGAATCGGTCACGCTACAATGGCTGAAATAGACTGAGAAGAATCGCTAAGTACAGATGGCTCGCTTCCACCCACCAAAATCACCAACCTACCGAGATAGTAGCAGACTCTCCGTCACGAGATGGAGAGTCTGGGTTTGGTGCCGGGCAGGCAGTATATGAGAAACGCTATTGGTCTCCGTACACTTGACATTTTTAGGTGTTCGTCCGCTATGGTGCATCTCAATCGATATTCCGAAGAGTTGGCAGCCTCATACCGTGCTGCTCACGAA
>JBDGRB010000120.1:0-3275 GCA_042218485.1 Halobacteriaceae archaeon
GGAGCGTACGATACACTCGTGTCCGCCAAGGATAGCGAGTGGCGTGCGATTGACGACCGACTCCACAAGATTAGCCGACAGATTGTCGAGGACGCCAAAGAGCGGAATGCTCTCATCGTTATCGGGAATCTCGAAGGCATCCAGAATCAGGACAAAGGGTCGGAGATGAACCGTCGATTGCACTCGATGCCACACTACACGCTGAAACAGTACATCAAGTACAAGGCACGATTCGCTGGTATTGGCGTGAAAGTGGTGAACGAGTACAATACCAGTCAGACGTGCTGGCGGTGTGGTGAAAAGGAGAACACGGAGCGAGTGGGTCAAGGTCGGCATCTCTGTGACGAGTGCGGGTTGGATGATAACGCTGACAAGAACGGTGCGACGAACATCGGAAAGAAAGGACTGGGTAAGGACATTCAGAGCCCGCTATCCAGTCTCGGGGGCGTGTATGAACCGTCCCTCGAACTGGGCGACGATGACGAGACCGCTGCACAGGTTCGTGTACGTCTCAGAGACGACTCAGAAACCCCACCCTCAACGAGCGAGTCCGCAGGACGAGCGAAGTAGGCTGGGGTAGTTCATTACCACTTCTCACGGTATTTTTTCTGATGTTGTAGAAATAAAGGAGGTTTGGGTATTCGATAATTGCCGAACGATACCAACTATACCACCACCTGTAATCACAAGTAAAGCAGCAACACCAAATGCTAAATTGAACGCATAACTGGCCAACCAGCCACCAAATAGCCCTCCGACCGTTCCTGCAATTGCTGAGAGAGCAGCATAGATTCCTAATATAGATCCTCGGGTCCGTTCGGGCGCAAATTTTGAGACGATTGCCGTGCCTGTCACCGCAATAAAGGCCCATGTGACACCGACTATACCTAAAAATGCCGCTACAAACAGTAACAATTGTAGACTCCCGACAGTAATTAATCCAAGTCCCAACATCCCAATAATACCGATCGCTGTAAATGCAATTGCCCGCAGGCCAAGCGCACTACTCTGGATGAGCCGAATATCATATCGGCCCGCAAACACTCCCGCATGGCCGTAGAGAATCGTCGATGCAATATTGTTGACGAGATAGAGCGCAAAAATCGTGCCCGCGTCAAATAGAATAACACGAGAAAGATAAATTGGGAGAATTGCCCAAAACACCGAAAAGCCAATAAAGAAGAGAAATGCCGCCACAAAGTACATCCACAGAACCTGGGGGAGGGTTTGTCGGATCGTCATGATCCGTGCTGGTGATAGTGATTTGATTGCCCAAAACATCCGTGTACTACCAAAATTAAAAATATCATCTCGAAGATGGCGAGCTGATCGAGATAACAGTGTTGCGACACGATTCGATCGATGCGGACCAACGGTAAGGTCCGATCGGGGAGGCAGTGATCGATATGTCAGAATTGCCGCGCCGATCCCGAATACGGCTGCCACGACAAACAGTAATTTTTGAGTTAGACCGATCGTGAAAAACGTTCCGATAGCCGCCATCCATATAGTGCCCAAAACCAAACCGCCAGTACTACCATATCCTTGCAACGTATTAACACGAGCAATACGAGTGCTCCACTGATGCTCAGGAGTATTTCCCACTACAAGCATCGTTACAATGGGACCGATCGCTGCGAGTGAAGCAGTTAGGATAGCATTAATGACAATTACTCCAGCAATTGATTCGAGAAACGGAAAAGTTGTCAGAGCGAGTGCGGCTAGAATTAGTGCAGTCAGAACGACACCGCTCCGTTTGCCTGTTCTATCAGCATACCCGCCAGCAAGAATCGCAGCTGGCGCGCTTACAAAGGAGGCAAGAGCTACATTCACCCCAAGTTGGGCGGCGCCGGCTCCGAGGTGCACAAGGTAAAGCGGTACAAGTAATCCAGCAACACTTGACGCCACAGCAGAAATCGCCAGAGCATATAACCAGCGGTCGTCTTCCATATCCTGAGATGAGGCACTTATATTGCTAATGGTTGTCGATTTCTACAGGCGGAGAAGACCGAGTGCCTCGGGTCAAGCCCCGAAGAAGTTCACACCAAGGCTGTTATTGATCAATAACTGGTTTATCGTTTACTCAGTTGCTTCCGTATCAGCCATCCACCGTTGGCCATATGAACGATATCCGTCAAATTCACCATTACTGATCTGACGTTCTATCTCATGGCGTACATCGGTGCTGATCCGAACTAGATGACAGAGAGGGTGCCCTGGAAGCGCTACCGGATTCTCTAACACTCCGACAATAAGACCAGTAAACGGAGCATCGATACGGTATTCATCATGTTTGAAATGATCCATAATCGTACAAATAGGATCGCCTTCGTGGACAAGTGGGTGAGGGCCCCACTGCATATCGACAAGACCCCCTGTTTCAGCACGGATCCAACGCTTCTCTTCGGTTGGTCCCATTACTTTTCGCCATGATGGTTCGGTCACTGTTCCCTGAGGATAGATATCAAACGTAGCAAGAACGCTCTCAACACCGGTTAACGCTTTCTCAATCAACCCTGGCTGAAAGCGATGGGCTTTCCCCATTTCGACGGTAATCGTTGGAATGCCATTGCGGGTTGCAACCGACCGTAACGACCCTTTTTCGCCTTCACCTGAGAGGATAACATTCGTCCCGAATGCTTCCGCCAGTCGTTCAACATCCGTATCACCGATATCAGCCCGTGTATGATACATTGTAGTACGATTTCGAGTTGACGTGTGAAAATCGAGACCGAAATCACATTGACTTATAAACCGTGAATAGATTTGATTGGCCAAGCGTTCTGCAGTATTTGCATGTTCTTTTCCTGGAAATGATCGATTGATATCCTGATCGTATATGGGAAGGTATCGGTGTTGAGCTTGATATCCTGGGACATTTACAACATGTAATAATACCAATGTGCCATGGATATCATTTGGATCATAGCGATCACCTACTTCTTGGAGAACTTTGACACCATTGAGTTCATCTCCATGAACGGCCGCCGTCATAAAGATACGAGGGCCATCGTGTGCACCATTTATTATGGTCACTGGGACTTCAACGGGATCCCCAAGGTATGTTTCACTAACTTCATACCGAAATTGTCGTTTCTCACCAGGTTCAACGTCTATATCAATTTGAAATGGTCGAGGTATATCGTCTGCCATATCTCCTCAATATGACTGAAGGAGTTATAACCTCATGACTTTGATATTGCTACGTGAACCGCCTCGAGGTCACGCCCCGAGGCACTCGGCCTGTTTCGCCTGTAGAGATAGCTATAGATTGA
>JBDGRB010000090.1:0-3251 GCA_042218485.1 Halobacteriaceae archaeon
CTGCCATTATTGATTCACCATGCTTGATGTGGAATCCTTCCTCAAAACAGATTTTGTCCATAGCATGGGCATAAGGTTCCCAACTTGTTCGTTTCAGTGTAGCTTGCCGGCGCATCGCCGCACCGTCTACAAAAAATGCAATCATCGGCGTTTCAACCCACGACTCCATTGGATAATGGAAACAATTCAAAAACTTCCCATCACCGTTTGCCAACTCCTCTAACATCTCCTCTCGAGTTTTAATCCCGAGTGATTCTGCCGCACGGTACAATAATTGCCCATGACCGATTTCATCTTGCACTTTCGCTGAAAAGGCTAATTTCCGTTCCAAACTTGGTGCTTGGCGTATGAATGGCTTTTCTAGATACGCACCCATGATTTCACTATTCGCATGGAATTGAATCATACGGGTCGCTGCCTTGCGATATTTTTCCGGCATATCATCAGCCGGACTGAATTCCCTGGGGCCTGCCTTTTCTTTTACGGTCTCTATATCCATACATTGACTTTGGGACTCAATACCAAAACGGATTCACCCGTCTATAGACGGGTTTTATATGTATCTGTTACGTATTCAGTAATAATGATCGAAGAATGTCTCATTGCTGAATTCCGTGTCGATGGAGATCCATGCCCGTTGTCGGAAGCAAGTCAGCAAATCAATGAACCAATTAGCGCAGATCCACCACTCTTTCGCGATGACGGGTACACATTATTGCGGTTTTCGACACCAACAGCACAACCTTTAGCGAATATTTTAGATGAAGACAACCGGATCCGATATCTTCACAAAGCAACAGCTAATGATCGGATCAATTTCCGATGTCTGTCGAAGGAACCTTGCATTGTCCATGCGCTTATCAATGAAGGATTTATGGTAAACACCCTCGAATACGAACAGGGTGAGGGCCGCTTTACGGGGGCAGTCGTCGGTCATGATATTTTACAATCCGTACTTAACAGAGCAGGAGAAGCTGGTGGCGTCAGTTTAGAACGGGTCTATCCATTACGATCAAGCGAAAACGAAACCATCGGACCCGAATGGGACCTGACCCCAGCCCAACGCAAAGCAGTCGAACGGGCTTACAACATGGGTTACTTTGAGGTGCCGAAACAAGTCACAGCAAGTGACGTGGCATCCGATCTTGAGATAAGTAAATCAGCCTTTCTCGAACGCTTACGGCGAGGGCAATCCCAGATATTCGGCAAAATTTATGATTGAATACAGCCAGCATATGGGCCACATAAATTCTCGCGATATGCTCGATTCTCACCTCAGGAGTATTGAATACTACGGGTGAATGGGTAGGGGATCGATCACGACGTTTTGTATACACCTCTTGCGATGGCTACCTCAGTATTCTCTTCATCAAGCACTTCGACAGAAACGGTACCAACATCGCCGCCCACTCTATTAGTTTTCCCCTCGGCATACAGATCACCCGTTGCTGCATTGAGGTAATCAATTCGCATATCGATCGTGGGGACCGGCTGATCAACTTTTGAAACGAGTGCAGCCCCACCCACAGTATCCGCAAGGGTAAAAATAACACCGCCATGGGCGATTAGTTCGTCAGTATTCCATGATAGTTCCTGTCGCATCGGTAACTCACCTTCTGCATATCCATCCTCGACGGTCGTGATTTCGATATCGAGCAATTGCGCAAATGGCATTTCCTCGAAAAAGGTCTGAATATCCATATTAGTGATGTAGCTCGACAGCAATTAAATAACTGGCTGAGTTGATTGAAATATGAAGACAGACATCAGAAATGAAATTTACTATATTACATTCGACCGACCGCAAGCGAAAAATGCCTTTAACGCGGAAGCAGCTATAGAATTAGCCAGTGAAATTTCATCAGTAAGCCCAAGCGAAATCAGTGCTATTGTTCTCACTGGTGAAGGAGATGCCTTCAGCGCTGGTGGGGATATCGAGACGATGGCAAACAGGGAAGAAACGAGTGCAGAGGCTTATACACGGATTCAACAATCGCTTGGTGCCGTCGCTGAAGAAATGCTAACATCAGAGCTACCTATTATTGCAGCAGTTAACGGCGATGCGGTTGGTGCTGGACTATCAATTATACTATCGTGTGATTTTGCTTACGCTGTTGAATCCGCTCGATTCGGTGCGTCATTTATTAATGTTGGGTTAATTCCCGATATGGGTGCATCAATATTGTTACCACAAAGTATCGGATTACGAAAGACGAAAGAACTCGTTTTCACCGGCAAGTTAATCGATAGTGATGAGGCAGAAACGATTGGGTTAATAAATGAATGTCTGCCCGAACCCCAATTGGATGATAAAATTGAGCAAGTGACATCGCGGTTGCGAAATTTGCCGACACAAAATATCGGATTGGCTAAACGAGCACTGCATGAAAATATTGGTCGTCAATTGCAAGATGGACTTGATCATGAAGCCCATTTACAGACCCTGGCCTACGATACTCCGGGCCATAAAGAGGGAGTGAATGCCTTTCTTGAAGGTCGGGACCCGAATTTTGAATGAAAACACAGGTTCTGATTCTAGAGGAAACTGAACAATCGGGATACAAGCCTGCAACGGATCGATCTATTGATTTGTATATCCACTAATAAAATGGGCGATCGCTCGTGCAGCGGTTGTAACTGTTTTATTCGCATCGTCAAGTGGCGGTGCACATTCAACGATTTCAAACCCACAGATTCTGGATTCGGTACTTAATAATCGTAATAAGCGAAATAATTCACGAGAGAGAATTCCTCCTGGGGTTGGGGCACTAACGCCAGGAGCGGCACTCATATCAAGCACATCCATGTCTAAACTAATGTATACAAAATCGACATCACCAAGTGCGTCAATTGCTTGATTAGCGCTAGATACGACATCTTCTCCGATTTCCTCAGCGGTAATGATTTCGCCATTTTGTGACCGAAGATAGTCATGATAGATAGTGGACGTCTCGAAATGTCGAGCGCCAACGACAACCAGCGATTCCAAACCCGATTCGAATAATTGACGATAGGGCGTGCCACTTGATGGTTGATCTTGGACTTCACGACAATCAAGATGTGCATCCAAACTGATCGCACCAACTGATCCTCGGGAAAGAAGGGGTTCGACATTCCCGACAGTTACGGAATTATCACCTCCTACCAAGATGGGAAATGCCGACGATGCATGAAGTGCGTTTGTAACGTCAGCGATTTCTTGTTGTGTCTCGCGTACTGTCGATGACTCGATATCAATATTCCCTATATCG
>JBDGRB010000073.1:0-3205 GCA_042218485.1 Halobacteriaceae archaeon
GAATCTGCCGACTCGATTCTTACTTCCGTTCCCTCAATGGGTTCATTAACCGTCCTCATTGTGATACCTCCTGAATACAGGACTCAAGTAATGCAACATGCGTTTCAAAGGTGTCCATCGAAAACGTGCTCGCGTCGGGCATTCCCATCCCGATTGCAATTTTATTTGTGCTTGGAAGTCGAGAAAATATCGTCGGTTCGGTGTACCATTCATATTGACTATCCCCGATAACATCAACGTGGGCACGCTCAACCGCCTCACGAAACGCATCTGTTGGATCCGATCGTTCAACGCCGACGGTTGGCGTAAAATTGATAGATGTTACTCCCTCAAGTCCCGCAAACGGTTCTTTAACAGTACTCGGTGTTGTGGCCGGTGTTATCGATACCGCAAATGAAATTATTGCTTCACCCCCATCGACACAAATAGAGGAAAGGGAATATGTCGTCATACCACGAGTGAAAATCCCTTGGGTATCATCTGCGACTGGGTAATCCGGATGAGTGGGCTGTGCAGCTTTGAGGACGGCATCGATTCGCTCTCGTAGGGTCTCCAAGTGGCGATAATTTGTCGTGTTTTCAACTGTGAGTGTGATGTCAAGCTGGGCTTTTCCGGTATGAACTGTTGCGATATAGCCGGCTAACGGTTCAAGTACTAACCACGGACCACTGGCAGTTTTGTCTACCTGAGGATAATGCAAACGGACCGAATCGTTTGCCACTTCAGTAGCAACAGCTAACCGCCCAAGATCGCCAGCTTGTGGACCGTCATACCCTGTATCAGTGTAGGAGACTTGGTCTGGTGTCGGATTACCCGCTACGACGAGATTCAGTATTGGATCTGTGTCATCATCACTTGACTGCTTTTTGGCTCGCTGGTGAACTATTTGTGGATCCGGTAATTCCATTATAATTCCCCCATCAAATCTGCCGTTGCCGTCGCCATTACCTTGGTCGCTGTCATCAATTCTTCTACTGGGACATATTCATCCGCCACATGAGCTTGTTCAAGTAATCCTGGTCCATACACAATACATTCATCAATACCAGCATCATTCACCACGAACCGTTGATCATCGGATCCGGGTGAGACGACTGGATCCGTCGTTTCATAGAAATCAAGAATGTGATCTGTATATGTCTGGGCGATGGTGCAGGTCTCAGGAACGCTTGCCGGTTCGGCATACATAATTTCCTCATATTCAAATGATGACCCAGTAATGTTTTCCGTCGTTTCCATAAGCTCATGAATCTCTGATCGAGCCACATCAATAGATTCGTGGGGGACAAGGACTCGATAAAACGTTGCCTCACATTGATCTGGAATGATGTTCTCTGAATAGCCAGCATCAGTCATTGTTACGTTGATATCAGCCCGGTTCGATTCGTCAGGTGTGACGGGAAGGTCTGTTGTTCTTGTATATAGTTCATCTTGATATGTATCGATTTGCGAGAGAAATTCATGCATCGCCATGATGGCGTTCTGCCCATCATGTGCCATACAGCCATGCGCCTTCTCGCCATAGGCTGTGACCCGAAATTTAAGCACGCCACGATGACCCAAACAAATGCGTGAGGAATCGAAACATTCCGTATAAATACAATAATCCACATTATCCGGTGAAAGATATCCCTCTTTTACAAGATAGCCAAGACCGGTAAATCCTCCCGTTTCTTCGTCGACAGTCATGCTTTGGGTAATTGTCCCGTTGAGATTGATGACATCTTCGAGGGCGTCTATTGCAAACAGGCTTGCAACAATGCCGGATTTCATGTCGCTGGCCCCACGGCCATACACCTTTCCATCCTCGATAATCGGATTGTAGGGGTCACGTGTCCAGTTTTTGCCAGCGGGAACAACATCGAAATGGCCGGTAAAATGGATGTTGGGACCGTGGCCGTTTCCTTTGTCCCCAATAACATTTACCCGTGGATAGGATGTCCGATCAGGATAGTAGGTTTCGACCACGTCATTTGGGACATCGACAATTGTGACATCATATCCACGATCGTCCATAAATTCGCTGAGAAATTGTGCGCCTTCGGGATAGTTCCGGCCAGGTGGATTTTCAGTTTCGATTGCCAGAAAGTCTTTGAAAAACGCAAGCATCTCATCGCGTCGCTCTTCTACTGCCTGATGTATTGCTGCTTGTGTTGTCATAATATATTAGATATCACGGCCGCCATCTACTTCGAGGGCAGTACCAGTTATCATGCTTGCTTCATCTGATGCAAGGAAGGCCGCCGCATGAGCAATATCTTTCGGTTCGGCCAATCGGCCAAGCGGGATCGTATCCTGCATTTGCTCAACTGATAAGTTACCTGACGCAAATTTCGGCAACATATCTGTATCTGTTGCCACTGGACAAATAGCGTTGACCCGAATATTATCCTCAGCAAGTTCATACGCTAATTGTTTGGTCAGGGTAATCATCCCGCCTTTCGAGGCGGCATATGCCGAGAGCCCTGTCCGAGGGCGAATCCCAGCGGTTGAAGCAGTATTTAATATCACGCCACCATCATTCGATTTCATTTCTGGAACTGCATATTTTGCTCCAAGAAAGGCCCCCTTGAGATTCACGTTCTGTATTTTATCCCAGGTTGCTTCATCAACATCCTCTACAGGTGTCGATTGTTGTGGAATTCCTGCATTATTGTGTAACACATCGATTCCCCCGAAAGTCTCGATAGTTTCCGAAATGAAGTTTTTTACGTCGCCGGCATCGGATACATCAGCCTGAATTGCGATGGCATCACCCGGTCCATCAAGGTTCTCAGCGGTTTCGTGAGCAGCTTCACTGTCCACGTCGACGACTACGACATCGGCTCCCTCGTTCGCAAAAACTTGGGCTGTCTCCCGCCCCATCCCCGATCCAGCACCTGTTATAGCAATCGATGAACCTTCAAAGCGCATATTTTATGTTTGCTCTATGTTCTGGTTAAAGTTTCGTGATAACTAGATAGTTTCCTAGAAATTTCCAAATAAATACAACTGTATATAAAAGGACAGTGGGATTCAACAATGACATCCAATTTCGATTCACCATTGCTCAATCGCTATACCTTACTATGAGAGAGCAAGTCAATATCTTCAACAGCCACGATCGTGTCTTCAGCTAATTCATTTACAGGGGACAAACCCCCCTCTATTTGTTAGATTCGGGAATTTTTGCATATGCATGCAATGGGGCTGCGCTAAACAATAA
>JBDGRB010000100.1:0-3203 GCA_042218485.1 Halobacteriaceae archaeon
GTGTCTTCCGCCGTGATATTCTCGCAAGATATGCAAAACAATTCAATGCGGATAAACTCCTGACGGGTCATAACCTAGATGATGAGGCTGAGACAGCATTAATGAATATTCTTGAAGGGGATGTCTCCCAAATAGCTAAGCATTTCGATGCCAGTTTAGGACCCTTTGATGAACGTCACAAAAATGAAGATATGATTCCCCGGGCGAAACCACTCCGTGATATTCCCGAAAAAGAAGTTGCGTTATATGCGCAGCTCAAAGATCTCCCCGTTCATATGGAAGAATGTCCCCATGCAAGTGAATCCTTCCGCGGAAAAATACAGGATATTTTACTTGAACTCGAAACTGAGCATCCTGGGACACGACATTCGATCATGGCTGGATATGAAAAATTAGCCCAACTGGCAGCAACAAAATATCGAGATGGATCTACCAATGCGAGTATGTCAACCTGTGAGAAATGTGATGCGCCCACGACGGGCGATTTATGCCAGAAATGTTCGCTACTTGAATCGATATCAGCCGACTAGAGACGTCACCGAATTACATCAAGGCCGTTGTTTTGTTCGACTTCTTCTTGGCCGCCGTCACTCGTCACGTTCCATTCTTCGGCTTCTGCAGTTTCATCATCGATGGATTGTCGCGATTTGTCTGCTTGTTTTTGGGTGGTCGGTCCTAAGACCTGAGCACTCTGGACGCCCGTCATAATAGCCATCACACGAACCTTTCCTTTATATTCATCTTGTATCCGGGCACCCCATATGACATTGGCACTTGCATCAAGGCGTTCTGTAATATTCTCCGCAATCCCTTCAGCCTCTTTTAGGGCAAGATCTGGGCCTCCAGTGATGTGGACTAAAGCGCCCCCAGCACCTCGATAGTCGACGTCCAATAATGGGTGGTTCATAGCATCGCGAACAACTTCCTCGGTTTTGTTTTTATCTTGTGTTTCACCAACTAACATAACCGCCACACCTCCTTTGTTCATAATCGAGGTCATATCGGCATAATCCAAATTGATCAGCGATGGTTGCGTGATCGTTTCGGAAATACCTTTGACCGTTTCTGCGATGATTTGATCCATCACCGAGAAGGCCTTCCCTATCGGGAGGTTTGGCACGTAATCAAGAAGGCGATTATTATCCAGAACAATGATCGAATCGGCTTCATCGCGGAGTTTCTCTAGCCCTTCTTCTGCTTTAACAGTACGGGCTCGTTCGACGTTGAAGGGAGTCGATACCATCCCAACAACAATTGCACCTTCTTCTTTTGCAATATGTGAGACGACTGGCGCTGCACCGGTACCAGTACCACCACCCATGCCGGCCGTAACGAAAACGAGATCGGCGTCACCGAGAACATCCTTTATCGTTCCTTGGGCCATCTCAGTTGCTCGTTCGCCCATATTCGGATCGCCACCGGCACCTAAGCCATTCGTTAGCGATTTGCCAACGAGTATTTTCGTATCGGCTTCGATCATCTGGAGATGTTGTTTATCGGTGTTTAGAGCAATCGTCTCCGCTCCATCAACACCGATATTGTATAGCCGATTGACGGTATTATTACCTGCACCCCCACAACCGACAATCACTATGCGTGGATCACCGAATTCCTCATCATCATCGACCGACGCGGCATCGAAGTCACGATTCTCTTCCTCTGCATTATCGAGAGCGTCCTGTACTATATCTTGCATAGTTTACACCTTGGCCCAATTTCGTCCGTTTTTACTGCCCGAATCGCGTTTATCATTCAACATTTCGCGAACGGCCGACCGGATTGCCTCGCTACGATTCGGAAACTGTCCTTGTTCAACCATCTGTTCAACTTCTTCCACCTGTTGTTTTGGGATTCGTAGAGTCACACGCTCCATATTTTTGTTCCCCATATGCTGTTAGTAAGACGGCTTTTCGAGAGTTTGAAATTTATTTTGTCTTACATCCAATATTGACGCCCATGTTCCCCTTGCATGGTTGGACGCTTGGATGTAAGACATACCGTCTTACGTAACATCAAAAACATACTCAGGGTATATAAAAGTACCGGGTGATGTAAACACCGAGTCTTACCGATCGAGTACATCTGCTGATGGCGTCCGACGACCACAGCTTGGACAATATGCCCAATCGGATCGCAACTCGTCACCGCATTCACAGAATATCCGGTTGGCAACTTTTTCGCCACAATTAGGGCAATAAACATGGTCCGGTGATACTGCTTCACCACATTGTTGACATTCTATCGACTGGCTTGAGCTTTCGGTATCATGAGGTACTTCATGAGTGGACGATCTCTGTGAATGCTGATCTGGTTGCGTCGTTTCGCTATTCGGATCCACATTGATGTTTACATTGACGTCCTTCGTTTCTCCTGAATTGTGTTGTCTTATCCGTTCACCGAGCATAGCATCAATACGGTCAGCAATAATATCATCGATGGTGGGTTGCTGTGTGTCGTCCTCCGTACTTTCTTTTCCGAGATACATTCGGAGGGCTTGTCGCATTATTTCACTTTTCGATTTATCGAGAGATTCAACCTCCTCAATTAACTCATCGTTTGCTCGGAAGGTTATTTTGCTCATGTCCGACGGATGTATTACTATAGAAAGCCCTCTTATATCAAACCTTCCAAAATGTCTGACAAACGTCGTCTTTCACTCTAACCGGATGAACTCCCATCCAAAGAGGAGTCTACGACAGCAATGAGCGAAAATGGCGGGCTTGTTCACTAAAAAGACAATTCTTAAATTCGACCATACCGGTATGTATTATTGGAACCGCCCTTAGCTCAGTTTGGCAGAGCAGCTGACTGTAGATCAGCTTGTCCCCCGTTCAAATCGGGGAGGGCGGACTTTCTCACCTAACGATTCAGAGTCGATCGGAGCCTCGATATTTCCGATCCCATCTCAGTAGGGTTGGGTTGGACAGGTCACCTGATTCGGGTAACTCCAATTCTGCGTTCGCATATAGCCGTACCTATTGGTGTACCGAGAAACTATCGGCCCGATAGCACGTACTGATGTCAGTCAAATGTATTTGCCTTGAGCGATGTGTTTCATCGATTTGCTGATACTTTCTGCTCGACCAGAGGCCACTCCGACGCTGAAAATATCACTGTTCTGCAATTAGACATATGTGGTCGGTGCAACCTCATTGAGAGGAATCTACATATCGGAACCAGTATTTTGGCACTCGCTTAACGGA
>JBDGRB010000256.1:0-3179 GCA_042218485.1 Halobacteriaceae archaeon
GACTGAAGATCGAGCTGTCCCCGGTTCGAATCCGGGAGGCGGCATCTATTCTAATATTTCTACGATGGAATGGCCCATATAGGGCTGACCATACGTTTGATTCGGCCGGTATTTTGTGTTGGATATCGCTTCTTCGAAACAGAAGCGAAAGATAAGAATACTTGTCCAATTACCAAGCCAAATTACTTGGGTGAAGTCCTGACAAGGTTTTATCGTGTAGATGTTGGTGAACTGGTGATCACATACATGATCGCCGGGACTCAGAGGACATTTTATACAATAGCTATTGTGAGTATTTTCTTAGGTGGATTAGCTGCGGGAGCGATAATGTTACCCATTGCGAATGCTAATATAGGGGAGATACAAGCCTCAAGTCAGGTCGCAGGTGCTCCAAATGTAAGTTATATCATACGGCACAACGTGTCACTCAATAACTCAAAACAATTGCACAGCATTGTGGTCCATCTACAATCGGCCATTGTTTCACATGTTGGGCCTGATGATGTCAAAATTCGGATTAATGGCATAAATAAAACAAGAATCCTCACTCAGGAACAGATTTTTCATGCAAGTAATGGGAGTGTACGATTTGTACTGAAGGAGGCTATAATGGTACACAACGGCGCCATGCTTCAGATCACTATAGCGGATATTGAAAATCCATTACAAGATATCTATGTAAATACGCTCTTATCGAATGCCTCGGATAGCGGGGCTATTACCAATAACATGTTTATATGGGCGACATTCAGGAGTTATATCAACATCAAAAATCCTATAGAATATTCAGATTTACGAATCAACGAAACTACAATCACGAAAAATGAGCCAATAATGGTATCTGCGACCGTTTATAATACTGCTACCGTACGTAGTCGGTACAATGCAACACTCCATGTGAATGGTCATGTCATAAACTCAAAGCAGGGAACGATCAAACCAACTCAGACAAAAACTATCTCATTTGTCATTTCCTTTAATGCAACTGGAAGACATACACTTTCTATTGGATCAGCGTCTCCGATAATTGTACCTGTCCAACAAGATAGTGGGGGTTCTAATGAGACATTCTCATATGTTACGATCGAACAAGAAATCGATGTTGTTATCAATACCACCAAAGATGTGAGCAAAATCAAGATCAAGGTGAAAGGGCCAAAGAAGACTCGAATCTATGTGAACAACTCAATCGTTCCTTCAGGAAAGGGATCTCCAGTCCGAATATACCGAGATATTGATGTTTCCCCAAATATCGATGGAGACATCGAGACATTCAAGATAAAAGTGAAAGGACCAAAGAAAACCTTCATTTCTGGACTCGGGACAAATACGAGCCTGACACCAAATGCCCCGTTTATTGTCCTTGAACAGGATATCGATGTGATTATTAACACGACAGCAGATATTGAGAAGGTCAAAGTCAAAGTAAAACGCACTAAAAAGACGTTCCTTTATATCAATAACTCTACTATTCGAACTGATGAAAAAGTCACATTTATCAAAATCAGTCAAGATATCGATGTCATCAGCGAATCGAGTGGTGATCTTGGTAAACTTAAAGTGAAGGTAAAGGGACCGAAGAAGACGAAAGTTATATTGCAAAATTCCACAGTCATTCAAAATACACAATCCTTGAATTCGAATACGGCCGAAATGAGGGCACCACAGACGTATATTAGTTTCCCGCAAATTGAACGTAGTTTTATTGGAGGAATGACCATCGGTGCCGTATTAACTGGCGCCTTTGTCCTTTCGAGAAATATCCTGTGAACTACGCTGCCCTTTAATCCATTAAATAAGTTAGCTAACCCACACTAAAGCGGTGGATTTCCGCGCTGTTACAGCTATGACAAAATACAGTTACTTCTGTAATTACTCATTCCTATAATTGAGAACACGTTCCCAAAATGAGAGGAAATTCTTCCCTAAAATTCTCTCTACTTTTTCCTGGGTGAAATTTTCCTCGAGTCGCTCCACAATAACTGGCCAATCTTCATAATGTTTCATCTCGCCAAAACCTTTGCCATATCCTGCACCATATCCTTTTGGAAAACCAAGTTCTTCAGCCCGTTGCCGTGCTTCCTCGATATATGCATCGGGAGCTGATGTATCGACATTACCAAAATCGGTACCCAATCCGACTTTATCAGCACCCATGATCGAAATTGCATGATCGAGGTGATCAATAATGACATCGAGGGTTGGTGAATCTTTTTCTGGTGCTAAAAACCACGGTACACAGACGATCCCCAGATATCCATTATTCGAAGCCAGCGCCTCAATTTCTGGATCCGATTTGGCACGCGGGTGTTCGGCAATAGCTTCACACGAGGTATGAGTAAAAGCAACTGGTGCTTCTGAGGTGTCAATCGTATCTAGTGTTGTTTCAGGACCACAATGTGACAGATCGATAATTCCTCCCAGTTCGTTCAATCGGCGAACGGCATCTACCCCATGATTCGAGAGTCGACTATTTGAACGGGCATAACAACCACTCCCGATGAGGTTGTGAAGATTATATGTAAGTTGGAAAATTCGAATTCCCATAGCAAACAATTCGTCAATTTGTGATAAATCTCTCTCGATGGCTAATCCGAGATTCTGGGTATTAAGTAAAATACCTATATCGTTATCAGTTGCTGCCACATCCCTGGCATCATCCGGTGTTATCACTTTTTTAAGGTTCGGCATTGTGTCAAAACGAGCTTGCCAATCAAAGAGTGAGGAAACTGGATCGCTACTCGATATTGTTACGCTGGCCACATCAACGCCTGCGGAAATATATTTTTGATGGAATTTATCGCGAAACTCTGGATTTGATCGAAACTGATGTCGCAGTTCATTTTGAAGTGCCTCAATAACTGACGTGCCTGGAGTTTCTTGAGCCTCTGTTACTCTTTTCTCGACTTCGGGAGTAATTACCCAAGGCGTCCCAGCAGCATAATCAAAGATAAAGGACATTACGACATTCCTCTGTTTTATTATCCAATTATAAAAAATGTATAGTTCGTTAATAGGGGGTGAACCGCCTTAGGGTCACGCCCCGAGGCACGCGGCCTGCTCCGCCTGTAGAAAGAACGCATTGACTGAGACTCTGTGGTTTAGCTACTTATGGGTCAGCTACCCACGAGTGAACTCGTGGGCTTCAGCGTGTGACTCCCGGTGGAGCGGTGCGGGGA
>JBDGRB010000228.1:0-3177 GCA_042218485.1 Halobacteriaceae archaeon
TGCGGACCATGTTTGAAGGCCTCTGTAGTGCATGCTCTGGTCCAATTTCGTCACGACTCGAAATTTGTTCTGATCATGTCTCGGAAGGTGTTTGCCCCCGTTGTGATCGAGAATTCCAAGCCGTTGCGAAATTTCGATGCCAAGTATGCAAAGATGGGCATGCCACAACACCGGCAATGATAGCGATGTTTCATCCCGCAGTCAGTGGTTTCTATTATAATCACGGTATTACAGCCCACTGGCATGCTGACGATTTCCAAAGTATAACTAACGTTATGGATCTCGTATCGGAACATGAATCTGAAGTTCACTCTCTGGATCCGCCGGAGGTTGTCGTTACTATATCACGGGATGGGGATGCGTTGGAGATAACATTCGATGAGACAATGACGGTTGTTGATGTGACCGCTACTGCTGACGCCAATACTCGACAATATACATCCATAGAGACATAAATTATCTCCAGTAACGCAATTCACCCCGCGGGGAAGGTATGAAGCCTGTAAAAGTTAAACCTCCAAACATACTCAGTCTTCATCAGTAATTAATATAATTAGTGACCAATGGCAAATTGGTGGGTGTGGGTATTTCCAATCGAGCTGATAATTTTTATATTGACATCGATAGATGGAATGAATAATGCGATTAGTCACTTGGGAAAGAGTAACTGAAAGGAACGAAACGTGGTTGTTAGCGATTGTTTTTGGTCTCGCCTCAATTCCGTGGACATACGCGTTAGTGGCAGGATTGCACATTCCGCTATGGCCTTCTTTTATCGCATCCGCTACCTATTATTCAGTAGGCGACGGGCTGAAGGGATTAAGCAAAGGATACGCAAGCAATGTTGCTGGAATAATTTATGCCGCGTTAACCATTGTTATAGTAAGTCGGTATTTCGGCGGAGAAGTCTTGGCTTTGAGTTTTGTTGTCGGCCTTTTCATGTTTCTTGCAAGTCTGCATGATTTTATCCCATTGCTATCCTTTACACCCGGTGGATTCTTTGGCTATGCTACGATGTTCAGTATTCATGCAGCGAATGCAACCGCATTCGGCATTGCAGGGCTATCCGGTGAGACGATTGCCGCTGTGATATCGATGTTCATTGGAGCAGTAATCGGACTTATAACAGATGGAGTGAGTTCTATTTTCGGATGATCAGTATTTAGCCTAATTACAGGCATAAAACACTCCTTTCTCACGGAGGGCAGTCGCGCAAGTGGACAAGGAGCGGAGTGGGTGAGGGATTCCGCCTATCAAAAGTTAAATCACAGGATGACTAGGTAAAGTAATTTCCCTTTGTCCCATCAATTTTTTGAGATTTTTTTGATCATTCTCTTAAGAGATGATAACCGACATCTCTCCCGTGTTCAATGCTAAGATGGATCCAAAAGCGTCCAAGATCTTCCAAATGGCCTGCAGCGTCAAGATCGCCTGCAACGAATGGATCAAAACCGATATCAGAGACGATTGATTTTACGTTATCAACTGCAGTCGAGTCGTCGCCGGCGATAAACATTGTGGTTGATTCTCCATCGATTTCGGGATCGACCATATGTTCAGCACCGATAGTATTGAAGGCCTTGACGACATTTGCGTTCGGAGCAGCCTCACTAATACGCGTGGCAACTGACGTATCGTCAGTTGGCGTTGGATATTCGTTCGTAGGATCAATGATCGTTTTATTCGCTAATAATGTAGCCTTGTCATCTGCAATTTCGACAGCAGCATCAGGAGGAACGGCAAAAACAATAACATCACTTTCTCGAATCGTGTCCGACTGTGTTGTTATATCAAAATCCCCCGCTGTCTCATCGATATCTACCTTAGCTGTTTCTGGTGTTCGGGAGCCCAGGGTGACTGTGTGCCCACTTGCCACACAACTTTCCGTTAGTGCGCTACCGACATTACCAGTTCCTAATATCCCAATTTGCATATTTCATATTTATCTCCAAAAATAGATATATTTTAATTACTCGGTGAACCGCCACAGGATCACGTCCCGAGGCACTCGGCCTACCCTTCCTGTGTAGAATAAGAGATCAAAAATCATCCTGAAAATAGCTGATACTCGTCAGGAATAGCCATCTACCCTACAGCCCGAAAAATCATTCATTTCGGCACTATGTGTCTTGGACACCAATTTAATGAGCGTTAACAATTAACATAATACTAGATTCATGAAACGTCGTCATTTCCTCACGGCAACAACAGGTATTATCCCATTTGTTGCTGGGTGTATGGGCGGCGGTAACGGTGGTGGGGACAATCAGCAACCGACACCGACGGCCACCACAACGGCTACCGAGCAACAAAGTGCAGACAAAACCATCGCCATGAAAAACTCGAACTTCCAAACCTTAAAAGCTGAAGTGAACACGGGCGCCACTGTAAAATGGGTTAATAAAGATTCGTTCGCACATACAGTTACGAGCACTCAATTCCATGATAAGGCAAAAGCCTGGAATTTTGACACACAGGTCTCGGCTGGTGGAAGTACAACGTTTACGTTTGATCAAAATGGTGTATACGAATATTATTGCACTATTCATGGAAAAGGATCAATGTGTGGTGCTGTCCTTGTCGGGGGAGCAACGTTAGATAAAAGTCTCCCATGTGGTGGGGGCGGCAATGGTGGTGGATATTACTAATATTACAACAATATCTGGGCAAGGAAAATAATTCAGGCTATCCGATCTAGCGGTGTTAGACACTTATAATATAAGCGGAACACAGCAATCATTCTGTCATCAGGGTATACATAATAGCTTTTTGTACATGCAGGCGATTTTCGGCTTGATCGAATACAATCGATCGAGGCCCATCAATTACGTCTTCGGTAACCTCTTGGCCACGATGGGCTGGTAGACAATGCATAAAGACTGCCTCACTAGCTGCTGATTCCATGAGTTCCTTGTCAACTGTGTAATCTTCGAAGTGTTGGCGTTTTGTTTCCGATTCATCCGCTTCTTCACCCATGCTAACATAAACGTCCGTATAGACAGCTTGGGCCCCGTGTACTGCTCGCTGGGGGTCATGTAAGATAGTAACGTTAGAATCGCTGACACGTTGTTGAATTTGTTCGTCAGGTTCATATCCACTTGGGGTAGCAATATTTAATGAAATATCTAATATATCACATATTTGCATCAACGAATGAGCCACATTGTTGCCATCCCC
>JBDGRB010000170.1:0-3173 GCA_042218485.1 Halobacteriaceae archaeon
ACGGCCCGTTTATCGAGATCTATTCCGGATTTACAGCATATACGAGTATCAAAAAGGCAAAACGTCAATTTGATCGGTTTCCGATAACTGGAGGGGGTATATCGGTAAAATCATTTGACTTGGGCGATGAAGCAATTGCATATCAAATCGGAAACTCCCTCGCTAAAGCCGTATTTCGCCGAGAAAACGTAATCGGGATTGTGAAGTATACAAATGAGAGAGATGACCAGCCGGCGAGCATATCAAAAGCTATTGACCTCGCTAAATTGATGTACAAAGATTGGCCACAGTAGCGGAAAACGAATAAAACAGAACCCGGTCATTTGACGACACGTATCAATACCAATCAGTCATAAAGGCCTTGATATACAATTTTGCTTCCTTCCATTGGGGTTTTGGTGTCGCGCCTGAAGGATTCTGTACACCAGGTTTTTGCTCAAAATCTCGTATATAGGTCAGATATCCAAGCATATTCTGTTCCCGAATGGTAACTTCGATTGAAATTTCTCTTGGGCGAAACCAAAAGGCTTCATCACCTGCATTAAATTTATTTATTTTGGGTTCACCTGGCACAACTGGCGATTTGTCATATTGATCTTTGGCTCCTTGAATCGTATCAAAAATCCAAATTGAGGAACGTAATTCAAACGTTTGGAAATAATCCGCTTCACTTTGCGTGTAGGAAAATTCCGATTGGCGTTTTGATATCTGTCCACCTTGCCATTTTCCCCCGAGATCTTTTTGGTTTAATAATAGTTTATCAGAATACTCATACATACCAGTATAATCGTTTTCTGGCAGTTCTACTGGCGTTCCTGTCGATTTGCTTTGTCCCGAGGAACTACATCCCGCAAAGAGGAGGGCAATACTGCTTAATAACTGTCGGCGGTGCATACCTTTTTTACTATATGTAAATATATAAAAATTGATCCAAAATTAGTCATTCATGACTCAAGCAGGGCCTGAAGGTCATAGGACTTTTTGCCAGGGGCTAGTATATCTATATTAAGATGAGTGATTCGGGTCCGAAACAGGTAGACCAACCAGATTATCACAATGTCAATCACACGGCAGCCCAGTCGTGTGGCTGGACGAAAAACGCGCTTCGGGGTGAAGGAAAATGTTATAAAAATATTTTCTATGGGATTCAGTCCCACCGGTGTATTCAGATGACACCAGTCGTTAAATGTAATGAACGATGTGTTTTCTGTTGGCGAGATCATCAAGGCCATTCGTACGAGTTGGATGATGTGGAATGGGACGATCCCGAAGCAGTTGTCGATGCAAGTATCGAACTCCAGCGGGAGCTACTTTCCGGTTTTGGCGGGAATGACCAAGTCCCTCGGGAACGATTTGAAGAGTCAATGGATCCACGACATGTCGCAATTAGTCTCGATGGGGAGCCAACACTCTATCCCTATCTACCTGAATTAATTGAAGAATTCCATAACCGAGATATGACAACGTTTTTGGTGTCGAACGGAACCAACCCCGATGTTCTCGCCGATTGTGATCCAACACAAATGTATGTCAGCGTTGATGCCGCTGACCGTGCTACATTCGATCACGTCGTTCGGCCTGTCGAGGATGACTTATGGGAAAACCTCGTCGAGACGATGGACGTACTAGCTCAAAAAGATACTACTCGGACAGTACTCAGGACGACGTTGTTACAAGGGGAAAATATGAACAATCCCGACTGGTATGCGGGATTTTACCAACGCGCGGATCCCGATTTCATTGAACTAAAAGCATATATGCATGTCGGACACTCGCAAGACCGACTGTCCCGCGATACGATGCCGGAGCATGAAACAGTTCGATCCTTTGCTGAGGATATAATGGAATACATGCCCGACCATGATGTAATGAAAGAAGTACCAAATTCCCGAGTTGCATTGTTGGCACGTCAGGAAGATACGTGGATCCCAAAACTCGAAAAAGATAGTGAATTTTGGACTGAAGAATAACCTATACAGATGATTTTATATTTGACCACAAACGGGCGGAAGCTACTCCTTCAGGAGGGGAGAAAGTCAAGGAACCTGATTGATCCCCCCTGTGGTGTCTTATCGATTTAGATTCGGGGGGAAGCCTTTTATCTGATTAGGTGGGCAAGACCCTTCCTCAAGGAGCGAGCAACGGGAGTGAGGAAGCTGTGGTAGCCGACTTATCATAAATATCGAAAAAAAACTAATAATAGATTTCAAATACTAAAGTATGTGGTATTTAAACCGAATATGGAATCGCCTACCAAAAAGCCTTCCCGATATCGGTCAGTATCGTGAACATTATTCGTATTCACAATTGGCTCTGATATTTGTTGCGAGTGTTGTTAGTGGAATCGTATTTCTTGGAATCTGGGCCGGGGTTATCTGGACTGAATATGAAATCGCAAGATATCTCGCCACCACAACGAATGTCCCTTGGGGAATTTTATTATGGCCACTTCTCATATCTATCCTGATGACGTTGATTATCGGGTTAGTAGTCGTCAATATTGTTCTATCGTATCTAGCCAACCACCTAATGACTCCTGATCACGTCCGCTCCTGATCCTTTAATAATTACCTCTTGTATTCCTTCCTTGGGTCAGAAGAGTGGTAAATTCAATGATGGTCTCCGTATTCTGGGAAATACTTGTCTGTTTGTATTTTTGATATTCATTCCAAATGGTGCAATAACCCCCGAACGGACGGGAAGAACCGTCATATTCGAACAAAGATTAATTGTTCATAGTGACTCTCGTTACCGGCACAGTGGTCATCAAGAGACGTTTACAGGTGACGGTCAAGTCTTTACAGGGGCGTTAATTATCAACGGAATGATTGTTGGTGATATGCAAGGAACAAAAGGAAGAATCATATCACAGGATAAATTGCTGTGAATTTCGAGGTAACAACAGGTTCGTTACTCAAAGCGGTGACAGCACGAAAATCCACCCTGAAGGGGGGTTAGCTTGTCTCAGATACTAGTGTGGATCTCGTAGGAGTGAACCACCCGACCTACTTGCGCCTACTGGGCGCTCCTTGCGGAGGGGACGTGTCTGTAGCAGTTAAAACGAATCAAAAGATTATACAATTATTCAAGTTCATACCGCAATGGAAACATCGAGGGTGGTTTCAAGCCGGATGGGATTGTATATGAATATATGAGTGGCTTTGATCGCCATA
>JBDGRB010000292.1:0-3151 GCA_042218485.1 Halobacteriaceae archaeon
TGTGTCGATAGATATCGATTCTGGCATTACTCATAGAAATTATTCAATATAGGTATAATTTCTGAAGACGGCAATTCTATATGGAATTTGTGAACTAAGTTTAGATCACCCGAATCTTGTCCGTTTCCTTGTCAAGAAATCCCATCACCTCAGGGTAATGTCTTGTAAGTAGGAAGAACAAAATTTAGCGGGGTGTAAGAGAAGTCCCTGCCGCAAGGAGCCGCCGAAGCCGGCGAGTCGGCAGAGGTAGTTCACTCGTATAAACAACTATACCACCAACTTTTTACGTGAATTGAAAATTGACAGAACCGATAAAACACATATATTTTGATATCAAACCCTCCTATTCGGTTGTGTTTGTTATCTGTAGGATAGTTGTTAATGAATTCCTCTCATTTAGATAGATGTAATGAAATTGAAGATTGCTGCGCTTGGGATGGCTGTTATTGCGGTTTCAGCCATCATCGGTGCAAGTGCATATACTACAGGTAGTGTTTCACGTTCAACATCAATCGATGTCGTAACAGATGATAAAGGTCTTATAGCCCTGGCCGATGGCACATCGGGCGGACTTGTGACGATGAGTTCTGGAAAACTCAATATTGACTTCACCCAAGGTGGTGCAAGTGGTGTCAATCCAGATGCGACATACAAACTCGGAAATCCAAATGATGCTACAAACCAGTCTGCATTCAATATCTCGAATCTCGATGCGAATTCTCATTCGATGACTATTGAATACACTGGTGTTGATTCTGCTGCAACGGGTGACGGAACAGCAAATATCGAATTCCGAATTTATGATAGTTCGGGTACGAAAGTCGCAACCGTTTCTGAGGAGTCCACCTCCGCAACTATTAGTGGTGTTAGTAGTGGCAGTACACTCTATGTCGTTATTGTTATTGATACGACAGGTCTCACTGACGCAACGAGTCTCTCTGGAACGCTGAAAGTCTCAGTATAAATCAGCAACCCCTTTTTTGAGATGATACGACGAGTTGGCCTGGTTGTCATACTAGCTCTTATGGCGCTCTCAGTAGTGCCAAGTGGGACACCAGTTCAACTTTCGTATGTTTATTCCGATAGTATGGAACCCACGCTTGACGTTAATGATGGATATGTGCTGGTTCCTGCTGGGAAAATATCGACCGGCGATATTATTACATTTCGAAGTGAAAAGCAAGATAGCTACGTTACCCACCGCGTTGTTAGACAAACAGAAAATGGATTCATTACTAAAGGGGATAATAATCCAACTATCGATCAGCAGGCTGGATACACGATCGTTACCCGGGAAGAAGTGATTGGTGAAGTCCTTATACTCGGTGGGTCACCCCTTATCATTCCGAATTTGGGAGTTGTAATAGAATTCCTCCGAATGCATCGATGGGGAGTTGTGATTGGTATCCTCGGTTTGATGGGATTTTACGCTATAAGACAATCGAATAGTGCACGGCAACGAAATCTCACGCGATTATCCGATATATTCCAACCGATATTTGGGGTAGCATTCCTCTCGATTACAGCCCTTTTGGCGTATGGTGGATCCGGGCATGAAATCACACTCATTGCGACATCTAATGCCGGTCTGAGTGAGACCCCGCAGGTCATCCCTGTTGGATCATCGAAACAAATTGAATTTACGATCCGACAGCAAGCACTCCCAATGATGACGCGTATTATCGAAACCCAGGGCTTAGTCGTAACATCTCAGACGTGGAATGCATCTGCTGTCAGTGCCACAGGGACAGTACCACCACCTGAATCAATAGGTCCGGTTCGAGTTAGCATATCGATTAATCAATATCCGAGTGTACTCCCGCGGTCGACTTTAAAACATCTGCAAACAATTCATCCGGTAGTCGCCAGTGGCACAACTGCTACAATCATCCTCATGCCGCTGTGGATAGTATATCGTGTTTCCTTCGATCGACACATGCCACTCCGTGAGCATTCATCAGGATTCAGCAAACGAATACGGGGGCATTTCAAATGAACCGACGAACACGCAGAAATCAATCATCGCTTTCTGTGTGGGAATATGGATCCATAATCGCTATTATCCTTATTATCATCGTTGGCGGTTGGGGTGGGACATTGGCATTTACTACAGGTAGTGCCGATCGTCACCCAGCCGTTGATGTCGTATCGGATCCGAACGCGACGTTAGGCATTGATACGGCACCGGACGTCCATATCAATGCAACAGAAACCTTAGTGAATGTGACAAACGATCTCGGACAACAAGTGACGATCACCATCAAACTCCGGAAGGATTCAACTGATCGGGGAGATTTAGTCGTCAACGGGCACAATGAAGGTGACCAAGTATCTATTTCAGTAGCGCAAGGGGAGACAATCGACGTCCAAATTAGTGTTCCTGATGACAGTTCATTAGTCGGCAAAACGGTTAATTTCGATATCAATGGGTCGGCAACCGGACTACAGGTAATTGCGCTGAATCGGAGTGTACCAATTAAGGGATGATTTCGATTCTTCCATCCCGAGGGTATTATCTGATCGCGAAATATGGCCCAATTATCTGTGGACTTCTCCTTATTATGGGTTCCATAGGGATTGGGACAGCGACAGTGATGTATACACATCCCCCCACCACTGAGGTGACTACACAAACCAACCAAAAAACGGTACAAAGTTCATTATCTACTCACGCTTTGGTTACTGGGAATTCAAGCGTGTATGAACAAGGCAGTCTATTGAAGAACGAGCCCATCTATCTACTTGATACAACGCCCAATCTCAGGCTTATATTAACGACAACATTTCCTCCGAGTGGGGAACATACCATCGATCATCAAATCGAGCTTGTCTATACAGCATCCAGAAATAAGGAGATATTTTGGAAGCGAGTGAAAATTCTCTCGACAAAGACCAATCGAACAGATGAACGCATCGTTACACAAACTGATATCTGGATACCGTCGATTATTGATCAACGCAAGGCCTATCAATCGGAATTCGGCGATGCGGCGACTGTATCGGTCACACTTCGATTCCATATCAATTACAGTGTTGGGAAGTATCAAGGGTCATTTACGAAATCAATACCAATACAAACAGGGACATCTTGGTATGCTGTTTCACCGGCGACGATGTCTCGAACACACAGCACACAAGTAACGGAGACAGT
>JBDGRB010000013.1:0-3131 GCA_042218485.1 Halobacteriaceae archaeon
CTGGAATTGTGGCGGCTATGAACGATCGGAAATTCTTGAACTACTGGATGGTCTTGTCGATATTTACATGCCAGATGTAAAATGGAGCGATGACAGGGCGGCAGCCACGTATTCAAAAGCACCAGGCTACTGGGACAATGTCACGGAATCGCTACGAGAAATGCACCGACAAGTCGGTGACCTTGATATTGATGACACTGGACTTGCTACCGGCGGCCTCCTTGTGCGCCATCTCGTGATGCCCAACCACGTAGCGAATGCGAAAAAGGTGCTCTCCTTTATTGCCGAAGAGATCAGTCAAGATACCTTTGTCAACATTATGGCTCAGTATCGCCCCCATTACAAGGCCAAATCTGAGGATCGGTATGATGATATCAACCGACGGATTACCGCTGACGAATACCAGGAGGTGCTCGATCATGCTCGGTCAGTTGGACTCGAACGCCTCGAATATGATCCTTCAATGGCTGGGGATAGCATTTTGAGAATTTCGTAACAATGAGAGTTTGTTATTGGATTTGTCATGTCATATTTATTGGGAAAAGGTACTCAAACTAATACTATCCATACAGGATCCTTGTTGCTATTTTCCGTACATTCGGATCCGCGCAAAGCTTCCCATGTGAGTTTTGTATTTACCATCCTCTTATAGTACATATGCAACGACGACAATTGCTCAAAGGTGTTGGTGTCCTCTCGACAACGGCACTTGCAGGTTGTGAAGGAAGGCTGATTGGAGAACCCACAATGGCGACTGATTTCTCTGATTCATATCCAGTCTCACCAGAAACGAAGGTCGCAATAAGCAACCGTAACGGACCCGTAACCGTTCATCCAACGGATAATGATCAATTACAGATTCTCGGGTCAAAACAGGCCAATTCCCAAAGCGGACTCGATAGCATCGATATCGAGGTAATCACCGGCGAACGGTTTGTGATCAATGTCCGCTTTGCTGCTGGGTCGGATTTTGCAAATCGAAGTGTCGATTTAGATATCGGTATTCCGACAGGTGTGAACGTTGATATTGTCAATACGGCAAATGGAGATGTGACGGTCCGAGGAGTACGTGGCGATGTAAATGCCACGACGGTTAATGGAACCGTCCAACTGCAGGATATATCGGGGTTTGTTCGTGGATCCTCGACGAATGGGAATGTGACAGTCCAAAATTGTACTGGTATTACTGGCGCCCGCACGACCAATGGGAGTGTCGAGGTTGATATCCTGGCAATGCGAGAAAACGTTCACTGCCAATCCTCGAATGGGAATGTCGTGGCTCGTGTTGGGCCTGATATATCAGCTGCGATTCGATTAAGCACCAATACCGGGACAGCGCAGGTGCAGGATTTATCATATACAACGACTGTTAGTAAACAAGGATATATTGTCGGCAGTCTTCGAGGTGGTCAGACTCCACTGCTCTTTCTTGGCACGAATAACGGCGACGTTACTCTGAAACCAATCTGAATCACTTGGATCCATTTCTTGAAACGAATCTAAATTGCGTGGATCCATCAGATGTTGAAATTGACACAGTACTTGTGGAGGTTCTCCTCGACACCAGAGGAGAAGTCAAAGTCGTTCACCCGGTGATTCGAGATATTCGTCGTCACTCCTGCCACGTTGCGCGTCGACAATTTTCGTTATGTTTCTATAACCGTCGAGGGGGAACGCTGGTAGTGGTATCATTTATAATGGTGGGTATCAATCAAATCGATATATGGCAGTCGATAACTCTGATTCGAGGACCTCGTTTCGGTCAGAGGAACAAGCATCAGACCAGAATGGGCCTGAAAATTATTTTTGGATTGAGCGTATTGCTCGGAAACTCGGATTCGATCGGATCGGCGAGATGCTATTTGGCAGGCCGGATGTAGCCGCCTATATTTTTCTGTCAACAATTTTGTTCATTCAGATCCCACTTTTCATAACGCTCAATTATTATCTGACAGGATTTTTTGATCCATTCCAACTGCCAGGGAGGATTGTTATTATTGTTGGGTTACTGTATGGTCTCTGGGCGATGCGGCGATTGCGGGATAAATATGAAAATGCAGTACAGGGGATAGTCAACGATGAATCGGCGGAATATTTCGAACAAGAACTCTCGAAGCCGGCACAACTTCTCCTTCGCTTTGCGACCTCATCAGGAAAATTGGATTCTCCTGATCAAACGCTCACCGAGCTTAGCTCGCCCGTTTTCAAAGGCACCATCCTACTCATATTGTGGATAACGTATGCGATATGGCTATGGTTTAATCCGGCCGGAATCCAGGGCTTTTTTGTCAATCGCCATCCGGTCCTTGTCGCTATTTCCATTTTCGGTATCATCCCATTCATTTACTATCTATTGTTCGCAGAGTTTCTCAGTTTATACGCATCTATCGTCCTCCTGCTCCCATTGAAAATTCGGTCAATTGGGTATATTAATTTCCAAGATGAATTCGGATATGGTAATCTCAAATTTATTGGTGATCTGGCAAAGTCAGCAACGATCTACTACTTTATCGGCGTCGCTGCCTATTTCATTCTCCAGGTATTCTCGGAGGCGTTTGGCAGAGTTGACGTCGTCGGATACGTAATCTGGAATGCAATTGGTATTAGTATCGCCATCGGGGTGGCTCTATTTTTCCTTCCGATAATTACGATTCACAGCCACATGAAACATGCAAAACATCAGAAAATTCGACAGATTGCTGATCAGATCAAAAATAAGGGCCCGTCTGGAGATACCGAAATGTTCCCGGACACGAAAGTGCCGAGTTCTATCGATGAAGGTCAGGAATACTTTCACTTATATATTAAGATGCGGCGAGTCGAAAGCAATCATGAATATCCTCTTGATATGTCACATATTCAGGAACTCGTATTGGGCGCAATAATTCCATATATAGCCCATGTGACTGTATCATATCTCATCAAGGTCACAAACGCCGGGCATTGACGGTTTCTCAACTTGAAAATCGCTTCCCAGAAAATCAAGGAATTATGTGGAAGCAAGAAAGGGGGAACTTTCACTCAAATCACTACATTTGTGGGGACTTACAGTAATACAAGGCGAAGGCCCACGACTTTAGTCGTGGGATGAAGCCGACACGCCTTTCACCATTCTCACAGATGACTTCGGC
>JBDGRB010000262.1:0-3061 GCA_042218485.1 Halobacteriaceae archaeon
GGTGTACCTCTCGAACCACTCCGGATGTTCGGTCGGGGAGGCCCACTTGCTCTTATCCCATTCATGGAAAGTCCCTCTCTCTTCGGCGAGCTGGTGCGAAGTTTCCACAGCCCACCGGGTTATCAGCCGTTGAACTTCCTTCGCCGCGGCCTGTGACTCCTCGCTGCCGTACCGGATACCGAGCTGGATCAGCATCTGGGCGAATCCCATGAGACCGAGACCGATCTTCCTCATCTCCCTCACCTTCTCCTCGATCTCCTCCAGCGGGAAGTCGCTCATCGTCACGACGTTGTCGAGGAACCGCGTCCCGGTCTTGGCGATGTGCTCCAGCTTGTCCATCTTCAGCGCGTCCTGCAGGAACGCCTGCATCGCCTCGTCGAGACCCTCCCCGGTTTCGTAGTCGTAGTCCGGGTGCTCCTCCTTCCACTCGTGGAAGTTCAGGCCCTTCCCGTCGCCCTGATCCTCGACGAGCATACAAATATCATCGCCATTAATGAGTTTGACATTAAGCTCGGGGGCAAGACTTTGGGCCGTGTCCGAGAACGTACTGGCAGTTATTACCCCAATAAACACGTTATCGTGCTCGAGATGATAACTTGCGGCTGTGCGGATCGTCGCCTGCCCAATCAATCGCTCTGGGGTACCCTGCGCAACGAACATAATCCCCTGCTTTGGGGTCGAGGAGGGCCGATGAATCTTGATTATGGATTCGCTCCCAGGATTGCCGTCGGCTTCGGTTACTGCGTCCACTCCATGGAGCCGTAACAACTGAGCTATGAATTTCTGAAACTCCGATTCCGAGAAATCAAACAATATTTGTTTAATCGTCTCACGGGAAATCTCGGTCATGCTTGGGTTTGATAAGTCGATTCTGAGGTGGATGTCAAATATACCATACATCCTACATTAACTTGAATGTGATTGGTACGACGGGGAGCTGTTTAGATAAGAAAAACAAAATATGATTCGATCTGAACTCTCCTATAAAACATTATAATACCATGTTATGGCTGTCGTTGAACGGGCACGACCCCTTTCTCACTCTCAGGACACTCCTGATGGTAGACGAATTCGATTACTAAAGACTTCCAATAGTATGCTGAACGCAAAATAGTTGAAGGGATGATCGTCCGCTACCAACCGAATTCCTAATAAACGAGATATATCCACCATCGAGGCACCTGAATCGAGGTGCTTTTTGTCGATATCTATGGTGACCGTAATCAGAAACGGAACGAGAAGGAGGGTACCGACGGAGACAAATCTTATGAGAATATATCGGTGAAATTGTGACCCAATACAATGTTCTGGATTTGTAACTGCACTATCCAAATCTCTGTCTGTCAAGTGAGTGATACCCAAATATCGGCACGGCTTGGCACGGGGATTTCGGTTTTGACCTTTCAAAATGATTAACATATTATAAACAGATAGCTAATCTGATGCCAACACATCTCCAACGAGAAACTCCTATTGTTGACTTTGGTGCTCACATAGTTCCTGAAGAGTATGTGCCCGATTCCATGCAGCGGCTAGATTCAATTATAGGGCCGATACATAATGATCCTGATCTTATTCATGCGCGTTATACAGAAGTGGGAATTGACCGGATCGTCCTTTCACAACCCCCCTATATGGGTCATGGAGACGCCAATTCGGTCGCAAAATCGAATGATGGACTTTGTGATATCATTAATGACCATGATGATTTTTACGGGCTAGCAGCGATCCCAACAGCTGCAGGCGGTGAAATAGCTGCAAATGAATTCGAACGATGTCTGAATAACGGTTTGCATGGTGGCGCTCTTGAGACGATGTCGGATGGCATCGAGCTGATTGATAACGAAGTTGAACCAATCTTCCGAGTCGCAGAAAAATACGATGCGCCTATTCTTGTTCATCCGAAAATCCATATGTCACTCCATGACGAAGTCGATGTTTTGTCAGACAAGTACCAGTTGAATGCTACGCTCGGTCGAGAAGTGGCCCTTTCTGAAAGCATCTTCAAGCTGATTCATGGGGGTGTCCTTGAAACCTTCCCAGATCTGAATCTTGTCTTCCATCACCTTGGGGGAAATATAGCCAGTATGCTAGGGCGCATTCATGTCTACCACGATATTGAACGATGGCCTGGGCAAGAAGAGATCAAATCATTCACCGAGTTTAAGCGCGAACTCGAAAATAGAATATATCTCGATAGTTCCGGATTTTGGGGATACCCTGGGCCGATTCGAACAACACTCGAAGAATTTCCCGCATCTCAAGTTCTTCTCGGAACAGATAGTCCCTACGAACCACGATCAGCCGACGAGCTTCATCAATATGTTAAAAGTATCATCGATGTTACAAGTGAAACCGACGCAGACTCAGTACTCGGAGAGAACGCTTTAGACCTACTCGCTAATGTTAGCTAGTAACAGGTTCTATTTCTAGAAATTCTAATCTATGAAATAAACCTTCGAATGGGGTTTGATTACTGTTTCCTCTCACGATACTGATGAGTAGTGCTACCGATCTTTGATCTCCCACCGACAGCTTATAATGCTTCCAGATACCAACAAGGTTGGTTATTATATCTCTATCAGAGATAAACGGTTAATACCCATATTTGTCCTTCAAGACCTTCAAAAATAATTTACTTCTAGATTCAGCTTAATATATGATCGAAAGAGTAATTAATCTCACTATGCCGTGTAGTTTAGGTGAATATTGGTGATATAGAGGGCAATTCAATCTTATTAGTAGCCCTTAGTAGGAAAGGAATTGATATATTGCATCATCCGAAGCATTAATCAAACTTTTCGTATTGGCAACGTAAATTACGGCAATTTCTCACCGCGAAAAACAACTCAATACAGTATCGGCTACTGGATGATTGCTTTTGTATCGATCCTGATTATAGTTCGGTAATTGCTTGTACTTAATCCCACGATAGTCCTGATATATAAAGATCGACGTCGATTCTACAGAGATGAAAATATCAACTTCGTTAAAATATATTGAAAGGGCAGTGTCTAGATCTGCACCTCCTCAGCAGGCGTGCGGCCGTCTAAGGCCTGAT
>JBDGRB010000295.1:0-3045 GCA_042218485.1 Halobacteriaceae archaeon
TCGAACGTGTAGAGGTCGTTGCGGACGAGGCCGTGGAGTTCGTAGCCATCGCTTCTGTTGCCCCAGTATCCTGGTGGTGAGGGTTTCTCGGTCACTGTCAGGTCGGAGTCGTCGTGGTACTGGTCGAGCAACCGGAAGTGGCTGCGCCACGCTTCGCTGTTCTTGCGAGCGATCTGCTGGCACGTTGCTTTCCCAAGGATGGGGGCATACTCGTCGTAGAGGTCGGTGTAGTCAGCGTCCCATACGTCACCATTGTCGCTGAAGTATGCTTGGCGGCGTCGGTAGGTGATCTGGTTCCAGAGCGGTGGGTGTGCGGCCAGCCAGTCGAACAAACACTGCCGATACCTGTCGTTGGTTGCTTCAGCAGTGTATGTGTTCGTTCGCTGTGGCCGGTCGCTCACACAGTCCATTATGTGATAGATTACCGTAACCGTTGGGATTACAACCAGCCTATGTCACGTGGTTTGTGGCATATCATGTCGGCTTCATCCACACCCCTGAAGGGTGGGCTTTCGCCTCGCTACCGCTGTAATCCAGCCAATGTAGAAGCCTTGATGCAGACAGCAACTGCGATAGCTGATGATCGCAATGGCGAAATCATAGTGCTGACAGTTGTCGAATCTGAGAACCCTAATAAGTTATCCGAGGAAGATGCAATTATCAAAACCGCTCGGCAACTGATTGACCGCGCTATACAGCGAAATGAAGAGTTCAGTCAAAATGACGTCCCAGTGAGTGGGCTAATCCGGTCAGGGCCAAAGCCAGCGCAAGAGATCCTCTCTACAGCCTCGCAGTACAACGCAGACGAACTTCTTATTGGATGGAGTGGCGGTTCATCGCCACTCAAAGATATCGTCTTTGGGCGGCTTATCGACACAGTAGCTAATTCGGCGGACTGTGATGTCCTTATTGAACGTGTGGGTGGGTCAGAACTCAAATCAATCGATTCGATATTAGTCCCGATATCTGCTGGGCCGCATCGATTGTTATCAGCAAAGACAGCAGCCTCGCTCGCTCGAACATACGATGCAGAATCAACCCTCGTATCAGTTGTTGGACCAGCGACTCCTCAATCAGATGTAGACTCTCGTAAATCAGTACTTGACGATACAGCAGCGACAATCAATGATATCCAAATCGAAACGCGAATGCTTAGAGGTGAGAACATCGCAGAGACAATTATTGCTGAAACAAATAACTATGACCTGACTATTATTGGAGCGAGTGGGAAAGGACGACTCGAAGAGTTTGTATTTGACTCGATTACCGCCAAAATTGCCAGGAAAGGCGATGGATCTATTATCATTACGAGACGACCGAAGGGTGTCTCATCATTAGAACGATTCAGGTATTGGGTTTCAAATCGATTTCCCTCAGGTTAGAGGTTCTCGCGATAATACCCCACACTTAGAATATTGATACAGTTATCGAAATCTTTAGTGTATCAAAATATTGAGATATCTGAGTTAAAATAGGTGTCTGTGATTTCATAAAATCAGTATATCGATGCTACTCACTATCAGTTCTGTGAGAAATACAGCAATTAATTCCTACCGTTGTGGCTAATACACGATGGTATTGCAATATTAATGATAAATAGCATCAGAATCGATACTCAGCAATACTTTCTGAATCGCATCTCGGACATTTCTTCCGATCTTTATCGAGTGAGTGTCCACAGGTTCGACACTCATAGACCGTCGTTTCATCGTCGCTGACAAGCCATTTGAGTATCGATGAGCGGCCCATCATTTACCTATTGGGCGAAGTAGAGGTTTTACCGACATTGAACGCAGCGAGAGTTTCATCGGGGAGTGAATCGCGGGCGAACAGCGTCACTACATCCCCAGCCTGAATCGTAGTATCGCCTTTCGGAGCTTGAATTGTTTCACCACGTTCGAGACTGATAACCAATACATCATCTGGGAGACGATCTGTATCATTTGCCTCAGCGAGCGTTTGGCCGGCAATAGGCGCATTTTCTGAGACCGTAAACTCGATGACTTCGGCACCACCAGAGAGACTCCGGAAATCGGTAAGAGAAGCGGTTTGTTCTGATTCTTCAGGGGCAAAGGGCTGGTATGGTTGTATCCGTTCGGAGTGCACGATAGCCTGTTGGTCGATTGTAAGCCCTAACGATGAGAGTTCTCTGGTGAGGCGGGTAATATCGTTACTGTCGGTACAGACTGCTATGATTCGGAGGTTCCCCTGTCCAGTTGTGAGTTCACGGACGGCGACGACACCGGAAATCTCAGTCGTCTCTGTAGCGAGTCGCTGTCTGTCTGCGGGAGGGGCAGTACATGTGAACTCAAGTTGCATCAGTTCTTCGCTTCGTTCGTAATCGATGGCGGCATGGTATCCTTGGATAACTCCCTGTTCTTCGAGTTGTTGAATTCGATGGCGAATAGTTGTAGATGTAACATCCACTTTGTCGGCAATATCGGCGCCTGACGTGTTGCGAGCATCGGTGGCGAGATGGAACAGGATACGCCGGTCGATATCGTCAATATGATATCCCATATTTATGAATTAAATATTATTTCAACTTTATTTTTTCTTTCGTTAATTATAGCGGTAACTTTTTGTTTATCATAACAAAAACTTCAAAAAAATAATGAAGGATAGTGGTACAAATCCCTTCGACAAGTTACGGATTCACTACGAAGATATCGATATGAAATGTCCGGAGTGTGGATACGAAGATAACGAAAGTTCGTGGGAGTCGTTTACCAACGGCCGTGAAATCACTTACCAACACATTTGTCCAAATTGCGGAAAAGTACGAAGGCGAACTATTACCGTTTCAGAGTAATGGGACCAATTCTAACCGAAAATCCGGAGGAAACAAATTCGATGATTTTATAGCACCCAATGAATGAATCTAATAGCTAGTTCTTCCCAATTCTATCTAAATTGCCAAAAACACGTCAATCATCCAATTTGTGTATCAAAATGAGATGACTTAAGTTAGGCTGAGCCGCTGTCCATCCTCCCATCTATCAACCATCAGATGTTCTTCGCTAAAATCCTCCTTTACTGTAATTT
>JBDGRB010000220.1:0-3017 GCA_042218485.1 Halobacteriaceae archaeon
TGCGGGTCTTCCTCGTTGTCGGTGGGCCAAACTATTCATCAAATTTCCACCCGATCGGCAATGTTTGGTCTGAAGGCTACCGAGATGGAGCTCTTGGCGATCAACCTGAAAAATATGTCCAGACCGCAAAAGTTCCACCTGGAAGTTGTTTTGTTGGTGAAATGGAAACGCCGGTACCGGAACGAATTAAACTCGTCGACCACGCGCTCTCACGGGTTGCCCGCCGTGGTCTTCTGGCTGAGATTGATGTTAAGGGTAAAAAGCAACCTGAAATTTTCGATCCAAGTCCGGACAAATCAGCCAGTGCAGATGAAGAAGGGCCCATTTATTGAACGGAGACATATCCCTCTTCCTACCTCCCTCGATAGCAATCTCCTAAAACCGAATTAACAGCTCGATCGTTCAATTTTTACTACTCAATTTAAGCATTGATTGATTTCGAGGATAAAAGAGTGATTCATATGCAACCGTGAAGGGAAATTCACCACCTCGAAGGTGGTGGCGTGTTGACCATACTGATTCTCCACTCAGTACGTCAAACGCATGGAGTTGTTCTTGGGTTTTGAATAACACTGTTTTATTCGCAATTAATGGACCCCCCTCAACTCGAGTCGGAACGGTTTGCTGGTGAACTATTTTTCTGTTTGCAATATCAACTATAGTGATGGTTGTTTTCGGTGATTGATCGTCTTTATCCGGACTATCATCTTCTTTGATGACATATTCATGTTTATCGGCTGTAATTGCGACAAGACGGTTGTTTTGAACGGCTATTTTATTCGGGTGAAGTGCTCCTGGAACTGGGTAGGTCCACGCTAATTTACCTGATTTTCGGTTTACAAGAATGACTCTTGTTTGATTAAACCGCCGTTGACTTACTAGGAAAATTATGTAATTTTCAGTCACAGTAGGAATACTTACTTGCTGACCTTCATGTATCAGCGAAAGATCAGTTTTCCATTGCCGGTTGCCATTCGTCGTGTCATAGACGAACAAATTGCCCTTTGCATCGAGGAGGTACACATGTTTATTGGGATATAACCCCATGGAAATCGGTCGATTTGGTAATAACAGATTCCACCGGATAGTTCCATCATCGCTATTGATGATAAATAATCTGCCTCGATCATTCCCTTGTTGGCCTGCTCCGATAATGGTATTTTGACTTCCTATCAAGGGCGTCAATATCTCTCCAATTCGTTTTGCCCATCGTTTCTGTCCGGATTCCATATTTAGCGCATACAGATGCCAATCACTACTTGCAACATAGATTGAGTTGCCACGAATCAACGGCGTCGTAGATATATAATAATCTCCGATAAGTTTCTTTGTCTGGAACTGCCACTGTTTACGTCCAGTGTTCTGATCGATACCATAGACATATCCTTTGCTGTCGCCGAGTATAACTATATCCTTCGTCACCAGCGGTCGGGTGCTTATATTTCCACGGGTCGAAAAGACCCAATCCTGTGTAATCGGCGGAGTTGGAGGAGCAGAGGGAGTTGTATTTGTATTTTGTATATCATGCCCAAATGTCTGCCAATCAGCATCAGTTACAAGTGGCTCAATTGATGGATCCGAACGAGAGAACAGCGAGGAACAGCCCGATAGCGCGGAGACGGTAGCGGTGGTCATCCCTCCCACGAATGATCGCCGATCCATATTCGAGTAAATTAAATGCCTGGTAAGTAAAACATGGATTTTTGTATTTGTTTATGCCACATTCCACCGTTTTTATCCTCTATCCGAACATTGCTATGCTATGGATATCGAAATTGAAACACATGACAAGGTCGATGTCGTCGATATAACGACGGAAATTGACGCACAGATTCCCGACGAGATAGCTTCTGGAATCTGTCACGTATTTGTTCGCCATACTACTGCTGGAGTCATTGTCAACGAAAACGAACAACGACTTATAACCGATATTGTGAATGTGCTACAATATCTTGTTTCGGACGATCGTCAATATAAACATAATCAAATTGATAATAATGCGACCGCCCATTTGCGATCGCTCCTCCTCGGCGAAAGTGTGACTGTTCCCATAAATGAAGGGACTCTCGATCTTGGAACATGGCAATCGATTCTATTCGTTGAAGGTGATGGACCACGGTCCAGACAAATTACCATCACCTCGATTTCGACATGAGTTACAGACTCAGTATCGGTTGAGTTCCTCGTATCAAACCAGGGTGCATGATTTCGATCCCCAAAATCGAAAGATTCTGGACTCGGAGTAGCATTGATAGAAATGATGGATCACGAGGAAACTGATGATAGGGGAAGTTGTTCACTGCTAAATACGATCACAAATCAGGATTTCTTCCGCCGCAAAGCCAAAACGATTGCATCCGATTTGATTGGGATGGCATTAATTCGATCGGATATCGGAGTCGGCGGCATAATTGTTGAAACGGAGGCCTATATTAATCAAGTGGATCCCGCAAGTCATCTCGCAGCCGGCCGTACCTCTCGCACAGAACCCTTCTATTCGGGTCCTGGTACGGTGTATATATTTACGATATTTGGTCATGATAATCTCAATTTTATCAGTGAATATCACGACAACCCCGAGGGGATTTTGCTTCGTGCTGTCAAACCCAACAAAGGGGTTTCCAAAATGCAACAAAACAGAGATATCGAATCGACCACAAAATTGGCTGCAGGACCTGGTCGCCTCACCGAGGCATTCGATATTACGCAGGAGGAATTTAACGATCGTTCGTTGTTTGAGACGCCACTGTGCTTATATGAAACTGATTATTCGCCAAAAATACAAGTCACGTCGCGTGTTGGCATCTCCGAAGCCGATGATTGGCCTCTCCGCTTTGTAGATCAGCAATCGAAAGAGTATCTTTCCCAATCAGTTACCGATGAATCACTTAATCACCGCGCCGTTCGCAATGCGTATGAACAATTAGAATCGACTAATAGAAATGCACAATAACACTGCAGATTGACCTCCTCCCCGGCCTACCTCGGCCTGCGGCCTCGGTTGAGGCCGGGGAATC
>JBDGRB010000234.1:0-1590 GCA_042218485.1 Halobacteriaceae archaeon
GGCCATGATAGATTAGCGAATGGCAAACGAAAAATAGCCAGCGGTATTGACTGGGGTAATTTAGTTAGTCGTCTTAGTCGTCTTAGCGAGTTGGAGGGAAAGTCTTCAAGACAACTCAGTAAAAAATAAATTGATATGACTGGTGAAGCCAAAAACCCAAGTCAAGAAGCGGGTCCACTGTCGGGAATAACAGTCATTGATGCATCTCGGGTATTAGCTGGCCCATTTTGCACAATGCAATTGGGAGATCTTGGGGCCGATGTGATAAAAATCGAACGTCCTTCTGCGGGGGATCAAACACGAGGATGGACACCCCCGACCTATCCTGATTCGAACGTGTCAAGCTATTATGCAAGTATAAATCGAAATAAACGATCGATGACCCTCAATTTAAACGCCAAGCGGGGGCAGGATGTGTTTCTTGATTTGGTTGAGGATGCAGATATCATTGTGGAAAATTTTCGTATCGGTACGATGGAAGATTGGGATATTGGCTATACCCAGATCAAACAGATTAACTCGGATATTATATATTGTAAAATTAGTGGATATGGCGAGTGGGGGCCCGATAAGGATCGGCCGGCGTATGATCTCATAATGCAAGGAGAAGCTGGATTTATGAGTTTTACTGGAGAAGAAAATGGCAAACCAGTACGAGTTGGTGTAGCAATAATCGATCTCGCCACCGGTCTGTATGCGACACAAGCAATATTAGCTGGACTACTGGAACGTGAACTGGGAAGTAATAAAGGACAAAAAATTGATGTCAGTCTCTTTGATACAGCAACTGCCTTAACGACGTATATGGCTACCTCATATTTTGCAACAGGAACGTCACCAGACCGGAGGGGAAGTAAACATCCTAATATCGCTCCCTACCAAGCGTTTCCAACAACAGACGGTTATGTCGTGGTTGCGGTTGCATCGGAAAATCTGTGGCCGAAATTTTGCCAGGCCTTGGATCGTCAGGATTTAATCGATGATGAACGTTTTGCGACAAATAGCGATCGGGTTACAAATCGTGACCAATTAGATAGCATTCTCACAGAGGTTTTTCAGTCATATAATACACAAGAAATTTTAGACAAACTGGATGATTATGGCGTGCCTGCAACTCCAATTAATGATATGGAAGCTGTGTTTAGCCATGAACAGACACTAGCACGAGGAATGCGCACAACCGTTGATCATCCGACTGCAGGATCAATCACATTTCCTGGTTCGCCCCTCCATTTTTCACGAACACCAACTACCATTTCTCGCTATCCCCCGCTGTTGGGTGAACATACCCAGGAGATCCTTAAAGAGTTTGGATACTCACAATCAGAGATAACGACATTGAAAAATCAAGACATCATCTAACTAACGAAACTATGCAATCACCACATACCTATTCAATCAATGTAAGATATCGTGATCTAGATCCCATGGGACATGTCAATAATGCTGTTATCGCCACCTACATCGAAGAGGCAAGAAGTGCGTATTTAGAAGATGTGCTCGAAGCATCATTTGCTGATGTCAACGCAGTTTTAGCATCGATTTCTATTGATTTTATATCACCCATAACGAAAGGCAAGGAGGTATATA
>JBDGRB010000234.1:1600-2996 GCA_042218485.1 Halobacteriaceae archaeon
CGACTGTAACTGATATTGGCACGTCAAGCATCACTATGGATTATACACTCAAATCAAATGATGCTGAGATGGCGACTGCTCAAACTACAATGGTCATTCTTGATGATCAAAATAATGATCCAGTACCCTTACCCGATGCATGGCGCAACTGTATTCAAGATTTTGAGGAGAACATATCCTAAAGATGCTTCGTGTCTGGTGGCAAACGTTGGGACTCGGTGCCCTCTACAGAGATAGTAGGTAGAGTGCCTCGGGGCTTGACCCCGGAGCAGTTCACCTGGAGAAAATAAAAATTAAAGCCGTACCATTGTTGTTTAGTAAGTATGCGTTTCGGGGTTTTGAGTACGGCTAATATTGGTGTCAATGTTGTAATCCCAGCGATTAAAGAAGCAGGTCACGAGGTAAGGGCTATAGCATCGCGAGAGAAACAGCGTGCTAAATCGGTTGGCTCGAAACTAGATATCCCACAGACATACGGATCATACACCAAATTACTCGAAAATGAAACGATTGATGCTATCTATAATCCCTTACCAAATGCATTGCATGCTAAATGGACGAAAAAGGCCGCTGACAATGGTCTTCATGTGCTCTGTGAAAAACCATTGACGGTCGATGCAGAAGAAGCACGAGAGGTTGCATCGTATTGTAACGAACGTGACGTCACACTCATGGAAGCATTCATGTGGCGTTATCACCCTCGAACAAAACGTGCTAAAGAAATCACGACGGAGTATTTCGACGATATTCGATCTGTGAAGGCAACATTTCAATTTCCTGTTACTGATCCAGACAATATTCGATTACAACCTGAATTAGGGGGTGGAAGTCTCATGGATGTAGGATGTTATGCCATGAACGCAACGCGGTTATTTCTGGGCGAACCTATCGAGGTATATGCCACAACAACGGATAGACGAGACACAGGTGTCGATACCGAACTAACGGCTATATTAGAATATCCCGATGGTGCCACAGCGCAGATTTCATCAAATTTCGATACACCTGAAAAGCAATCATATCGCATCGAAGCTACAAATGGATGGCTTGAGGTAGAAGAGGCGTTCGCAGTTCGAAGTGATCGGGTCTCGCTAACATACCATGTTAATGGCAGAACAGTAAACGAAGAATTTGAATCAACGAATCAATATCGATTGGAGATCGAAGAATTTGTTTCGGCAATTACCGAGGATCGTGATCCCGAAACTGGCCCATCTGAAGCAATTGCAAATATGGAACTCATAGATGCTTTATATGAAAGTGCAAACAAGGAAAGACCAATAACCGTTACATGAGGACAGGAGAAAGCCTACGACTTTAGTCAGGGGAGGATGTCAGTATACATATTGATAGTCAGATTCGCGTATCTGCACATATTGTCCATTCCGCAGATTGA
>JBDGRB010000269.1:0-2332 GCA_042218485.1 Halobacteriaceae archaeon
GATCCCGCTGCGGCGACCGTTAACGCACCGATATCCTTGATAGCAAGCAGGAATTCACTCAGGGATGCAATACCTGAGACAGCAGCATACACCCCTAATCCTAATACTGTCCCTATGACGGTTCCGTTGAAAGCGCCTAATTTGCTCGTGACTCCCATTTTGTATATTGTGCGTAAGGACTTAACAAATAGTTATCTCTCCAAAACATGATCTCTCGTGGATTTTTGATAACAATTCGATGCAATATTTGTTCCGTTAGTGTATTTGGATATTCCAATTGTCCGTAATAATGTATATGAAAAGCGAAGATGGGAATATCTATCGCAACATCGAGATTTCAATGAGAAGGATAGAAAAATATACAACGTCGGAGGTTTTCTACAGGCGGAACAGGCCGAGTGCCTCGCGGGCGTGACCCCGAGGCGGTTCACCAATTCAAAGATTTGTTTAATCTTACTTGTAATTTTATTGAACTCTCGAAAAATACTATAGTAATCCATAAATTTTTAAATTTACACTCTGTATACCCAAGACTGGGATGGTAACTGTACAGTGTCGAGACTGTGAATTCCAGATAATCGCAAACGACATCCGTGAGGCCAACTCGATTCGCACTGAACACGAAGAAGAATATAATCACGTAGTTGAAATAGAAGAACCACGATAAGTCGTACTCTGGGGGAGGGTGGACTCACTTTTACCATTTAAAGAGCCACTCGGCTAACCGTTCGCCGATCGCCCAAAATCCAAGGCCAAGTGCAACAGCCAACAGCGGTGAGTGTCTGGCAAACCAGCCATAGACAAGCCCAGCAAGCGCAAATATTGCAGCAACGTATTCGTCGCGATCCGAAAGTGGATGGTGATTTTTGATATATGTTTTTAGGCGATTCCAACGTGTATTTGACATGATTGAGGTCTTCGTAGATAGTATCTTTATACTCAAGGTTGTTAATTTGATGTTTTTATCACGGTGCTTATAGAAAGAGCGAGGCGAAAACCCACGGATATAGCCTTAGGGAGGATATCAATCTGAAGCAGGTTAGTCCCGATACTACAATATCCAATTTCGACAGCTTGGTGATCGGGTAGAAAGCCATATTTATGTAGTTGCTACGGTAGATTTAACCTGTATATGGAACTGGATCCACGGGAACATCGACATCAAGAAATCAAGGAAATCATCGAAAAGAAGAAGGGCGGCGTTACCGAAACACGCGATGAGGCAGATAAATACACAGTAGTCGGCGCTGCTGATCGGGAAACGTTCAGCGACTGGCTGACACCCATTGAGGAACATTTTGTCTGTCATCGGAACGATATCCCTGATATTGATCCCGAAGCGTGGACTGTCTCGATCAGTGGGGATATTGAGGGGGAATTGTCAATGACCGATATCAAAGAAACCTATCCAACGGTCGCAGTGGCCCATACAATGGAGTGTGCGGGCAATGGCCGTGGCCAACATCAACCCGAGACGGGAAGCGTTCAGTGGGGTTGTGAGGCGGCTGCAACGGCCTTCTGGACGGGCACTCCTGTGAGTGCGATATTCCATGACTTTGGACTGCATTTACCGCAGGACAAGTGGCTGACTGCTATTGGTGGGGATCCATCGGAAAACGACGATGTCTTTGCGCGGTCGATTCCACTCTCGAAGGCCTTTGAAGATTGTATTCTGGCATACCGAATGAATGGTCAACCGCTGCCCGAAGAACATGGCTTTCCACTTCGATTGATCGTCCCAGGCTGGTATGGCGTAAATAACGTTAAATGGCTATCTGATCTTCGGATCATGGATACAATGGTGATGCAGGGATCCCTTGATCGACCAGGTGTGCATGATTATTGGCAACAGCAATCGTATCGGATCCATCCAGGGGACGTTGAGCCGGATGTCAATGAGACAATCGAGACGGCCGATACGTGGGAACAACTCGAAGGGGCCGTCGAGTATCCCTACACCTTCGATGCCAATGTGAAATCCCTGATTGGCCATCCAACTGGTGAGGAACCAATTGCTGTAGAAGCCAATGAAACGATTACGATACAGGGTGTCGCATGGGCCGGTGACGATGCAGTTGCGGAGGTCGATGTCTCAACTGACGGAGGTACCACGTGGGATGCTGCTGAGTTGTTTGGGCCCGATTATACGGGCGCATGGCGGCTCTTTCGATATGAATGGGACCCGGATCCGGGCACCTATACATTGGCATCACGGGCAACCGATGATTTGGGTCGCGTCCAACCAGCCAGTATTTCACACCCTGATGCCTGGCGAGAGGCGCTTGAACAGAATGAGTATCCGTGGAATGAAGGTGGGTACGCGGCCAATGCC
>JBDGRB010000269.1:2342-2983 GCA_042218485.1 Halobacteriaceae archaeon
AACCCAACATGATCGAGGTAGAAGTTATTGAATAATTGGATTCAATCACATTTGGGTAATTTCTCAGCACGTTTTTGCAATTATACGGGAAATAGAAAGAAGGCTCTCGAATTCATTCTTTGGAGTTGTCAGGACTGGCAGGTTGCCCCGTGATTTATTGAATATACGTATTCTTCAGTCCTCAGTTTCCGTCCAGAAATCGAAATCCCGCCCTGGGGCGAAAATATCCAATCCAATTGCCGTCGATGAGCCAGTATTCTCAACGCGATGGGATTCCCAGGCATCTAACCAAACTGAGTCAAATTGTGATAATGTGACACTCTCATCTTCTGTATATATGGTCAACTCTCCTTCGAGGACGACACACAGTTGTTCGTTTTCGTGATCGTGCATCGGAGAGGAATGGCCAGGCGGCTTTTCGAACCATTCAATCGTAAATCGATCGCTACCAGCTAACGACACACGTTGCCAGCCTTCCTCCGGTTCATAGCGTCGTGCATCCTGAAATGGCACTTCTTCCATATACGTTGGCAGACGCCAAACGGAGAAAAATGGTTTCGTTTTCTGTGTTCATTGCATTATTTTAACGCTTGCGGGCTACGTCTCCGTCCGCAAGGAGTGACCAATCAGAGCGAGGAGGG
>JBDGRB010000153.1:0-2954 GCA_042218485.1 Halobacteriaceae archaeon
ACTCTTCGGCTTCTTATAGAAGAATATCAATTGATATTGGCAAAATACAAAAAACCTATTTTGATTGTTTTTTGTGTTATTAATACGTGAACCGATGCCCTCACCAGATGTAGAATTATCCAAGTTCATCCCCGAATTATCGCCTTCAGACAATACTATAATTATATTAAGTAGCTCAATTTCCGATCCCATCACGAATATGGTGGAGGACCTCTTTGAAACCCAACCAGTTGGCGTTATTGAACACAACTTGGATGAGGTATCAGAAGATACCGTGGCCCTCATTCAAAATGAAGAAATCATTGCCACTTCACCGATCAGTGCGCTTAATGAGATGATTTTGTTGGTCAATTCAGATTTGTTTCGCACCGGCGCTCGAACGATCAAGGAAATTGATCTTCCTGCTGTGATCAAAGAATTAGACGAAATTCCGTTTCACCTTCGAGGGTATCCGGAATCTCATAAAGAAAAATTGTTATTAATCGTTATATCACGGTATATTGAACGTATTGCATGGATCCACCAATCTGGAAGTATTCGTTCTTCATTTCAAAATCTCTCTCGGCTTAATGATGAAAAAGGCACCAAGCAGGTGTATGAACGTCTCGCAGGAAGTGATGTCGATGTTCATCTGTATGGGAAACCAGATTGGATCCCGCCTATGGATCTCTGCTCTGCCACCCACATCGGAAATAGCCCCGATTTCGATGTTTGGTTTGTCGTCTATACACCGCCACAGAATGGGTCAATAGACGAATATGCAGCCTTGGTGGCTGTCGAAATTGGCGCAAATGAATGGGAAGGATTTTGGACATTTCAGCCATCGAAGGTAAAGGAAATCAATGCCTATATCGAGCATAATATGTAGGTGCAATATTTCGGACGTCGACAAATTCTTTCACGTTCATAACGTGATAGCAATACTATGAGGGAGGAATCAACGAATTTAACCGGCTCCGACAAGCGAAAGCCGGCACAATCGAGGCGTTTTAGTATTTGTTTTACCTATTAAATACATGACTATTCCGGATACTATATGGAGGGATGTGATTGATACTATGCCCTCCGAAATTGCCTTGCTTGATTCCGAAGGGACAATTCTATATACTAACCAGCAATGGCAGGAATTCGGTCGTGAAAATGATCTTGAACCGCCTGGAACGGATAATATCGGTGATAATTATATTGATGTTACTAGACAGGCAAATGATGAATACGCACAAAAAACTGTCAAAAGATTACGAGACCTAATATCCGGTGATACGCAACACTTTACATTAGAATATCCTTGTCATTCACCCGACCAGAAACGCTGGTTTCGCATGAGTACTCATCTACTTGATCATAACGACGATCAATATATTGTAATGGAACATCTGGATATTACGGATCGAAAATTAGCTGAGCTCGAAATAAAAGAGAAAAACCAACGTCTCGAAGGCCTTCATGCAGCGGCACAGGAATTGCTTCAATCGGATTCTCATCAGGAAGTAGCAACCCTGACAATAGAGACGATTCAGGACGTACTCGATATGCCTGTGGTTGGCGTATTTTTTTATGAGAGTGACAAAGATGTACTGTCACCGGTGGCGGTCACAGAGGAAGCAAAGGCTACAATCGAAAAGATACCAACATACAGCAGTGGAGAGAGTCTCTCTTGGGAGGCTTTCCAAACGAATTCGACGCATGTTTTTGATGATCTACGAAACGCACCAAAACAATACAACACTGAGACACCAATAAGAAGTGAAATCATTCTCCCCATGAATCAATATGGTGTTCTCAATATTGGATCAACTGAAACAAATGCCTTTGATGAGATGGATGTTACCCTGGCGGAAATATGGGTTGATACGACAGTCCAGGTGCTCCGTCGACTCGATCATGAACGACAACTGCAAGAACGCGAACAAGAGGTGAAACGAGAGCGTGATCGCCTCGAAAACTTTGCTAGTCTAGTATCTCATGATCTCCGGAACCCGCTTAACGTGGCTGAGGGACGACTTACACTCGCAACTGAAGAATGTGATAGTGAACATTTAGAGGAAGTGGATAAAGCACTAGACCGGATGAATGAGCTGATAGATGATTTACTAACGCTTGCTCTTCAAGGTGAATCGGTTACAGAAACGGAAGCCGTGTACTTACCGACGCTTATTGAGGAATGTGAAAAGACGGTCGAGTCAACTACTAAATCCGTTCATATTGAGACAAATTTGACGGTTCGTGCTGATCGAAGTCGATTAGCAGAGCTATTTGAAAACCTCTTTCGAAATGCTGCAGAGCATGGAGGGAATAACGTAGAAATTGTAGTTGGTGATCTGGAGGACAGGCACGGATTTTTCATTGCCGACAATGGTCCAGGGATCCCATCTGGGGAGCGCGACCAGGTATTCGAAAGCGGATACTCATCGAAAGATAATGGGACTGGTTTTGGGCTGGCAATTGTCAAAGAAATTGTCGATGCGCATGGATGGGAAATTAGTGTCACAGAAAGTGAGGAAGGTGGAGCAAAATTTGATATTAAAAATGTAGATGTAGTCGAATAGCAGTCAGGCTAAGCGAAATTATCGAATCTGCTAACAATTTTTATTTATTCAAATATATTTTGAATAGTTTTCCGTTCATATCAAATTCTATTGTTTTTGTCAGGAGAAAGAACTTTTATGATGGGGTACACATTCCTTAATATAGGGGAGCATTTAATGAAAATTCAGTTTGAATGTGAATGTGGAGAACAGATATCAGATTTCACTCGGGGGAGTGAATCCGAAATTACCAAGCGCGTTAAATGTGATACATGTGGTTCGGTGTATGCGATCACCATCACCCCGTTGAATGAAAAAACAGCCTAGGAATAATCCTTCTTGACCTGTTAAGGTCATATCTACAGGCAGAGCAGGCCGAGTGCCTCGGGGCTTGACCCCGAGGGTGAAGGCCGTAAGCTCGGCTAA
>JBDGRB010000242.1:0-2916 GCA_042218485.1 Halobacteriaceae archaeon
CTTACTAGCCATGTTAATGTTTGGTTTGAATCATCTTAAATATAACCATAAAGTACATGGTAAATATTGTATTTAGGCCACTTTGTAGTGGGAATAATCGAAGGGTAACGATATACTCGTTATAATCTTGAAATATTAATAATATCTGATATTATCCCTGAATCATGATCACTTAATGATGGTCGTTATCTTGATTGGGGGGAATATAGTGATTGGAATTTCTTGGGACCTACTTTGTTACAAAGCAGATGCTCGTCGGGAATTGAATAATGATAAAAGAATCCCAAACGCTACCTGACGGTAACGGTTAGAATGCCTAATTTGATCGAACGATATTCGTCGCGCGTGGGCCCTTCGGGGCTTGCTCAATATCGAATTCGATCTCTGTACCTTCTGTTAGGTCGTCGCCGCCAACATCCTCCATGTGGAAGAACACGTCTTCGTCGGAGTCGTCAGTTGCGATAAAACCGTAACCGCCTGATTCGTTGAAAAAATCAACCTTACCGTTTGCCATTGCACTAATACAGATGGGACCTACACGGTTAAGTGCTCCGTATTGTATACCCGTTTGATATATCTGGTTGATAACAATTAGAAGATGAAATAGATCAGTATAAAAATAGTCGGTCAGTCTTCAGTCTCTTGGTTCTCCCGCTGGAGTCGGCGGCGCCGTTTCTCGAATTCTTCTTCTGAGATTTCACCTTGGGCATATTGCATCCGAAGTTCTTTGAGCGCAGGATCACGACCTAAGGGACGTTTGGAACTTCCTTCAAATACTCGGTAGGTAAAATATCCAATGACCACAAAGAAAAGTACCCACAGTACCATCATTACAAGTCCCAAAAATGGTGATGCTCCCCATAACATGCCATCACCCATCATATGGATCCCGACTCCAGCGCTCATTAAGGGAATTACGAAAATCATCATGATGAATGGTAAAATGATCAACAATGCAAGAATGATAAGTGCTATCTTAAGCATTTCAGACGATTCACGTTCGGCTGCCATATATGAAGATAGACACGTATCTGGCTTTAACCTTTACAATTTATCAAATATACACAATAAAAAATCAGTTACTTGACCTCCTCCCACGAGTGAACGCAGGGGCTTTCTCCTCGAATTTCTGTAACTACCAAATTACGACAGGAAAACAACGAAAAGCTATCCGACTTACGTTTGGATTTCAATTTCTTTGCCCGTCACCGTGGTGCCCGCGACGGGGAGACGAATCTCAAGGATCCCGTTGTTGTATTCGGCGCTGATCTCGTCTTCGTGGACTTCTTTGGGGAAGCGGAACCGACGATGATAGGTCTTCTGCGTGTCACGATGTTCATCTTCATGCTCACCAGCAATGTTTAGGATCCCTTCGTCCCACGACACGGTGATCTCTTCTGGATCGAAGCCAGGCATCTCGACGGCAAGAACGAACTCATCTTCTTCCTCATACAGCTCATAGTCGTCACGACCCATTTCGAAAAGCCGGTTCGGGAGGTCGAGGACGTCGGACCAGGAACCGGTGCTGCGTGTTGGGAGAGCCATGGCTGATCACCGTTATTTCAGTTTAAACTATGTTTGTTCTTCGTAATAAATATTATGGTTACTTATACCCCATACGGTTTCCCAACCGCTTGGTACAGTGAATCATATACCAAATCATTTTCACAGATGCCTACTAATATATCAGTATATCGGAGGTAACGATATGTCCCAATCAGATAAACCACATCAAAATCTCGCAATCATTGGCCATGTTGATCATGGAAAGAGTACGCTTGTTGGTCGACTATTGTATGAAACGGAAAGTGTGCCCGAACATATCATCGATCAATATCGGGAAGAAGCCGAAGAAAAGGGGAAAGGTGGCTTTGAATTCGCCTACGTGATGGACTCCCTCGAAGAGGAACGCGAACGAGGTCTCACGATTGATATTGCTCACCAGGAATTCGAGACGGATACCTATTACTTTACTATCGTTGATACACCCGGCCACCGTGACTTCGTGAAAAATATGATTACTGGTGCCAGCCAAGCCGATAACGCTGTCCTGGTCGTCGCAGCAGACGATGGTGTCGCTCCCCAAACACAAGAACATGTTTTCCTGGCTCGCACGCTTGGTATCAACGAACTCGTTATTGCTATCAATAAAATGGACCGCGAGAACTATGATGAAACCCGCTTTAGAGAGGTTGTCGAGGAGGTAAAGGATCTTCTCGATCAGGTCCAATTCCAAACTCAAGATGCATCGTTCATTCCTATCTCGGCCCTTGAAGGAGATAACGTTGCTGAGCAGTCAGATAATACCCCATGGTATGATGGGCCAACAGTTCTTGAGGCACTGAATAACTTACCGGAATCCGAACCACCGACAGACACCTCACTTCGTCTCCCTGTCCAAGACGTATATACGATTGAGGGAGCAGGAACGGTTGCTGTTGGCCGGATTGAAACCGGACAGATGCGGCCAGGCGACGATGTCGTGTTCCAACCATCCGATGTTGGCGGCGAAGTTCGGTCAATTGAAATGCACCATGAGGAAATCGATCTGGCCGAACCAGGCGATAATGTTGGCTTCAACGTACGTGGCGTTGGCACTGATGATATTCGACGTGGCGATGTCGTCGGCCCGGAAGATGATCCACCGACTGTCGCTGAAACGTTCCAAGCACAGATCGTCGTGATGCAACATCCGAGTGCAATTACGCCAGGATATACACCGGTCTTCCATGCTCACACAGCCCAGGTCGCCTGTACGTTTGAATCAATTGATCGCCAGATTGATCCCTCCTCCGGTGAGGTAATCGAAGAGAATCCGGACTTTATCCAGTCGGGTGATGCCGCAGTCATTACGGTTCGTCCCCAGAAACCACTGGCTATTGAATCTAGTAATGAAATCCCTGAACTCGGTAGTTT
>JBDGRB010000006.1:0-2472 GCA_042218485.1 Halobacteriaceae archaeon
AACGGTACTATTATAAAATATTATTAGCAAGATTGTCAACGGATCCGGGGGCGACAAAGCCACCAGCCTTCATTGGATTGGATGAGTGCTTCTCCAACATCTAAATTCATGAGATCACCTGTGACAAGGGGTTGTTTATCCTGAATCTGTTGTGTAACATGACCGTCGGATCCGTCCATCCTGACAGTTCGGGTTGGTAATTCTTGAGTTCCAATTGAAGAGAGAGCAAATGCGGCCGTTTCAGTATCGCCAACTTGGAAACAAATACTATTCGGCGTATTTGACCACAACGTTGTGGCTTGATCACCGTAAATCGATCGGAGCTGATGAACGTCTTGAGCAACGAGGATTCCGTACGCACCTGCAGCACGTCCAGCAGAGACGAGTTCATCAAGATTCTCAATTTCGGGTAGTTTATCGAGTTCATCAAGGAGGAATTGCTGTTCGCCAGTGGTCGTTAACGAGAGATCAATCGCCGTCGAACAGAAAAACCGCCAGAAAACGTCTGTATAGTTGTTTCGTCGATTATTATCAAGCACAATAACTGAATCTTCTGGATTTGCGAAATATGACTGTAATGAGACTCTGGGAAGAGATTCGTTACTGATTGCTGTCTGTAAGAGTGGTCGAAGTTGATTAATCAATACATGATAGGTTGTTGTCCGTGCTTCTGGATCCATCGACTCGATCGTTCGTCGGTAGAGTTCAGTTTCGGGAATTTTTGCCATCTCGTCGATAATGAATTTGGGTCCCTGCGCAATTATATCGGGCAGTTTCGCAAAATCACCATACCGAGCACTTGTTACAGCGAGTGCACAGATCAGCATTGATCGAGCGGGTTCTGTCCAGCCCGTTGATTTTGTCTTTCGATTATCGAATATCCCACCAGCAATTGTTTCCATACTCTCCATCGATTGATCGTAATCCATGAATGGATCCCAGCGCGCATTTGCATTCTGCGAGGAGAGTTTGATTATGTCTTGGCCTTGGCTTTCGAAAAAGTCAACGTATTCATTATAATTGCCTGGTTCAGAAAGCCCATGGGCAATAATCGCACCATCAAAGTTCCACTGATTGATCCGGTGTTTGACAAAGGTTGATTTACCGGATCCGGTCATGCCCAATACCATCGTGCTCTTATCATCTTCTAGGATTGGCCGATTTGGACTTGCTACATCACGCATTTCCAATGCATCTACTTTCATACCAGGAGCTTCACTGCCGAAGGCTTCCCGGATCCGGGTGCCCATTAGTTGTAATTGTTCTCGCCGCCGGGGCCTGTATATTTCTCGCCCATTTGCCATTGTCGAACCCGATCCAATCGAGTGAAGGAACGCAATTATCCCAGAAATAATCAATCTGGCGGCATGGATTGGAGAGACACGGAGTTTCCGGCGGGATATTACTTCTATCCCACCGACTATTGAGAGTAAAAGAACCCAAGCAAGTATCGAGGGCCACCACGGACCATCAGCGGCACTTGTAGCAAGAAGAATTGTATCAATCATGATGATGGCATACGTTGTTTTGATTTCGATAGTTCACCACACGATTCACCGACACGATCAGCTATTGCAGATCGGACTTCACGGATATCGGCTGGATCCATCCACACCTCTTGTGTGGTACCCGCCTGTGCAATATGGATATGCGGGTTCTCTGGATTCGAGACATGCACGCCGACTAACCATAAACCGTCGAGATAATTCCGTGCTACTGCCCGACCTGTATTCGCAAGCATCTTAGGTTCGTATGTTTCACGAAATGTGGCTGTATGAAGCCGAATTAAATGACATCGAGAAGCATATAATGCAAAGCCATTAATATCTTCATCAGTAATTTCACCGGCCCGGTCAACGACAATGCCGCCACGATGTCTATCATTCGCAATATATTCGGTCAGATTTCTGGCTTGTTCACGAGACGGATTACGACGATACTGGGTATGAAATTTCATTGGCTATGGATCCACCCCACTCAACTGGTGATACCCCGGATCTGGGCAATATTCCATAGCCGTTTCATCTGTGAATTCGATTATATACTGGCGTTGACCGATCACGCATTTCCACCCCAATCGTAGGTGTCGTTGGATTGCTTTGTGACAACGTCGTCAGTTTCGAGAGTTTCGAGGATCTCGTCCGTAATTTGATCGGCTGCACGCTCTGCTGCATCATCGACGAGTGTGAGAAGGCGTTGTTCGATCCGATATCGCTGTGCCTGATCGGCAAGGCCCTGTCGTTCAACCTTTTCGCGACAGGCCTCAACAACCCATTCAGATATTGACATATCTGCGGCATTAGCGTGTGCTTTAAACGTCTCTTTTTCCTCGGCATCGACATATCCTGAGATTTGTTTTCGGGCCATAGAATAGGGACATGAGATTCAAAAATAAGGATGTTTTGATATCGAAGGTGTCGGGTAAATTTTATATTATTAAATATATAAATATACAATCAATTTAAACTAACT
>JBDGRB010000006.1:2482-2911 GCA_042218485.1 Halobacteriaceae archaeon
TAGCAATATATTGATTCGTTATACCGTATTTCATTTGTCGGTTTTTTATTGTTTATAGGGAAAATTACCAGTAATGTTCGGATCCCCAACTACTTTGATTGTGATCAATATATAGAATTCATCGAAAATGCATAATTTAGGTTGGCAACTTGGTACCACCTCGAACGTAAATCAAAACCACCTCATCATTGAAAGACAGTTACGCCAATCTAGGACTGGTATCGATTCGGAGAGCATAGCCATGGTGTGAACACGCTCGTGATTCCCAGCGGTGATCGGACAGGCCGCCTTCGGAAAGAGGTCACCGAGCAGATTGCAGCTCACGCTGATGCTGATGTCGTGGTCGTCAACGGGAAGGCAGGCTTTGAGACGCCGCCGTCAATCCTTCTCCCAGTCGCTGGCGGCCCTCATTCGGGAGTGGCTGCCGAC
>JBDGRB010000095.1:0-2902 GCA_042218485.1 Halobacteriaceae archaeon
TCGATGTGGTTTTTCATTGTGCTCGGGGTTCTGCTCCTCTCGGGTGCACTCCTTACCCAATCTCGGAGTACACTTTTCTTCTGGAGTACAGTCATTTCATCAACGCTGATCATCATTTTGGCAAGTATTCCACTTATTTGGGGATCCCGCTTTGGAGCTGGCAAAGGTGAAGAAACAACGATCTTCCGAAAATAAGGAGAAATATAATGTCAGAACAATTCGGTCTGAAAGAAGCAGTATCAATGGCCCTCGGCGGGATGATCGGTGGAGGTATTTATGCTGTGCTCGGAGTCGTCGCCAAGATTGCCATGTATGCGACGTGGTTTGGGTTTGCTGTAGCAGGGATCGTGGCAGTCTGTGCAGGCTACTCCTATAATAAACTAAACGAAATTGGAGAGACCCATGGTGGATCGGTATCATTTGTACAGGAGTTCGTTGGCCATTCGACCCTAGCAGGCATGGTGGGCTGGTCCCTCTTGTTCGGGTATATCGGTTCGATGGCGATGTATGCCTTCGCGTTTGCAGAATTTGTGATAGGTTTCTCAATGATTCCATCCATGGTTGCTGGTTTCTCGTTGCGACCAATTATTTCTATTACCGCCGTGGCTCTCTTTGTACTACTAAATATCGCTGGCGCTCGGGTAACAGGATCCGCCGAAAACGTCTTGGTCGCTGCGAAAGTCGGGATATTGGTCGCTTTTGGCATCTGGGGATTGATCTATCTAGTTCCCATAACCCGCCAACCAACGAATCTCGGTTTTGCCAATCTTACCGGCCTGACACCGATCGTTGCGGCCTCACTTTCGTTTGTGGCATTCCAGGGTTGGCAACTCCTTTTTTATGATCAAGAAAGCATTGCCGATCCCCGATCAACGATTCCAAAAGCTGTGTATATCTCTATTCCGATAGCAGTTTTGATCTATATTATGGTCGCAATCGTAACAACCAACCTTGCCCCGCAGGCAATCCAAACACATCCACATATTGCGCTTGCAGATGCAGCCTCAGCAATGCTCAGTTATTTCGGCATAGCAGAGATGGGGTTTGTGATTATTTCATTATCAGCACTATTTTCAACAGGTAGTGCAATTAATGCGACACTGTTTTCCAGTGCCCATTTCGCGAAAGGAATGATCAGTTCTGATCTCCTTCCCGATCATTTTGGCAGTACGGATGTCGATGGACCTCCCGATAAGACGATTCTCATTCTTGGAATTGTAACCGCAGGATTTACTGCTTGGGGAAGCCTTGAGGCAATCACATCGTTTGCATCTCTTGCATTTATCGTAGTCTTTGGTTCAATGAGTGTGCTTGCCTTTCGGAATCGAGATCATGAAGAAATTAATCCGATCCTCCCAGCTATTGGAACAATCGGGACGTTTATCTTTGCCCCAGTTATGTTTTGGAATCTCTATCATCGAGAGCCTACTACGTTCTGGATGGTACTCATTATAGCTGTAATCGTTATCGGTATCGAATTGCTTTATTTCGAACGTGATGAACTGCCGGATAATGTAGTCGGAATAGAAGGGAATATAAGAGAAGATCTCAGGGAGATTGAGCAGGATCTCGAAGAACTTGAAGAAGATATCGAAACCATTCGAGAAGATATCCGGAAACTCGAGGTACAAAGCGATGAAGAAGAAAGTTGATCGTGAGTATTGATATCAGTTTTGAGGTTTGATCTGGATAGTCCCCCACCTCTGGTTTCGACCTCGGATGCTCAGCTATCTCCATCGTTAGTGTTTCAATAAACTTATGGCAGCCCTTGAATATCAAATTGTATGACCGAGTCACTGCCAGAGGACCTATCTCCGGAACCCGTGACCGTCGACTCGATGATAAGCGATTTTCGTGATCTCGGCATTGAGGGTGGAGAGACATACCTCGTTCACAGTTCATTATCGTCACTTGGATGGGTCTGTGGCGGCGCACCTGCTGTAATAGATGCGCTCAAACAAGTAATAGGAGAAAATGGAACACTCGTAATGCCGACACACTCGCCTGGTAATATGGATCCTGCCAATATGGAGCACCCGCCTGTTCCAGAATCATGGTATGATACTATCCGTGAACAAATGCCCCCGTACCGCCCAACTCTCACACCGACAAGTGGAATGGGTGCAATCGCTGAATGTTTTCGCTCGTATCCTAATGTCTATCGGAGTGATCACCCACAATTATCATTTGCAGCATGGGGCGCTGACGCGGATTTCGTTACTGAGGATCATACACTTGATTATTCACTTGGAGAAAATTCACCGCTTGCTCGAGTCTATGATCTCGACGGTGATATATTATTCCTAGGGACATCCCATGCGACGAATACCTCACTTCATCTCGCCGAATATCGTTCCAGTCTCAAATTTGCTACGGTAACTCGTGGCAGTGCGATACTTATTGATGGCGAACGGGAGTGGGTACACTGGGAAGATATCGATTTCACTGATGAAGACTTTTCTCAATGTGGGGAATCGTTTGAAAGTGAACACCATGATGCTATCAATAAAGATACCGTAGGTGTAAGTGACGCCAAACTCTTCTCACAACGAAAACTCGTAGACTTCGCAATTGGGTGGTTCGAAAATAACCGAGAGTGAGGACGGAACTTCCGTACTCTCGGGATTAAAGATTAAGGACTCTCCACTAACCTCCTATAAACAGATAACTCGAAGTTTCATACTTGCCTCCGAGCAAGCATTGAACACGGTCCGAAAAGAACTTCGAACCGAGGGACTAAATTGTGAAGTGGTCGAGTGAGTGAATCAATGCCTAATATAGAATCACGATATGTTGATGTTAACCTCACGTCCAATTGGCATGAACACGCTCTCCTTGTGCCAGTTCTTGACCTCCTCCACACGACTGAAGTCGTGGGATTCCTCCGTGGGTAATCCAACCA
>JBDGRB010000207.1:0-2895 GCA_042218485.1 Halobacteriaceae archaeon
GCATATCGATAGCGTTATCAAATATAAGAACGTCGGGATCAATCGCTAAGATAGCGGCAATTGCAACACGTTGCTGTTCTCCTCCTGAAAGCTCCCACGTTTTCTTGTTTTCATATCCCTTCAATTGAACGTTGGCGAGGAGTTCTTTTGCCTGTTTTCGAGCTTCATCTCCAGACAGACCACGGCTAAGTAAGGGGACTGTGACTTCATCAATTACTCTCACCTGCGTGAGTTGACTACTATAGTCTTCAAAAATCATTCCAACATATGTTCCATAGTCTTCCCGTGGATCCCGACCAGCCACAGTGATTGTCCCGGTAATAGACCCGCCTGTTACATCAGGCACATGACCAGCAAGTGCCATTGCAAGCGACGTTTTTCCGGATCCAGATGGTCCAACGATGCCTAAGACATCACCCTCGTTCACGGAAAAGGAGATATTCTCTAATGTATTTGTTTTTGCTGTCGGGTATTGAAATGTAAGGTTTTTAACTGTTATCATGGCTCAAAGAGAGTATCTTATCGATTTTTGTGTAATCGAAAGCTGCTTGATGGGGAGTATATACATTGATTTGATTATTGAGCAGTAACCGCAAACATGCGCTGGACCCGTCCTTCAAGTGCCTCCAGCGTTGGGACCAACAATATCGCACCCATGATCACACCATGAGTGATTGTATTTCCAATAACAATCGTTACGTATACCGAAATTGCTTTATCTGAAATGACGAGGATATTCAGTGCTTCAATTGCTATCTGGACAAAGGCTGCCAGGACCGCAGCAACACTTATTTTCAGGTAATTTGATGTATCTCCTTTGACAAGCCAACCAAACAATGTAAAGGCAAGTAAATATCCAGCCCATCCAAACGGATCATCGGCGGCAGCCCCTTCGATAAGATCTAAAATGGCTTCTGCGCCCGTTGCACCGAGTGCAGTTGTTAGAGTGGGAATTCCCCATGGAACAAGAACGATAATCGCATAAACGATGAAAAACGGTTTAAAATCAATATCTGGTGGAATTTCCGTAAACTCCGTCAACGCCAAGCCCCCAGCGAATAACACTGCTGTAATTCCTGCGATGACTATGAGTGTCGTAAAATCATATTTTCCAATGCTTTCTGATTGAAAATCCGATGTTTGGGTTTCTGGCATTATTTATACACTAGCCATTACTACTTAAGAGAACTGCTATGAGTGGTATACAGCGCTACGATATGGAATATATATCTATATAGATCTATATTGCCAAAACTCACCTACCTGCTCACAATAATAAATCGAATATCATGATACAATGGTGGCTATATATCTATCAAAATCAAATTCATAAATCCGGCAAGTGTTATCAACCCAATGCCTGCCCCAATAAATATCAGATCAGGTTCCAGCAATTGCAATAGAAATCCAGAAAGCAACAAAGGGAGTGGAAACGAAGCCTGCAAAATGGAATTTTGAACAGTCACAACCGTTCCGCGGTTCGCGGTAGGTGAGTTCGTTTGCAATAACGAACTACTTGGGACATTAAAGAATGGTTGCCCAAATCCTGCTATGAAGAGGCCACTACCGGTGATGATAAAAATCCAGAACTGAGGTGTAATCATGGGTTTCATCAACAATATACCACCAGTTAATAGCGTTCCGAAACCGACAATAGCGACACCAATTGTCATTTTGAATCGTTGATTTATAGTCCATCGGCCCACAATTCCATTCCCGAAGAAATCCCCAACAAACCAGCTCCCGAGCATAATAGTCAGCGAAAGTGCATTACCGAATATTGATTGCGCTGCGGAGGGAATTATTATGGAGCTGTATGGGACAACAAAGAAATTGTAAATAACACCTAAGAAAAGGAGATGGAGTAAAATTGGTGTCGAAGCAAGGATTTTGACTCCGGAGAGGAACGTATCAACATAGGACTGAGAAGACCTATCGAATCCCTCTAATGATATAGTAAAAGAGAGGAATGCAATTAGACTGCCAGCTAGTATAGATGCGACTGTAGCACCTAATAATACCACGATCGGCCCCGAAATGGCTATGATTGTACCCCCAACAAACACAAATACAATCTTACCGCCGCTTCTCACTCCCATGAGGAGAGAATTTGCTTGATCTAGGTTCCCCTCGCCTACAATATTGGGGAGAACAGCCCGAGACGCATTATGCGATAAATTGCGTGCTATAGAATAGCAGATCATCACCACATAAATATGGAACACGGCAAGCCGGCCAATCAGGAACAGAACGGGCAAAACTGCAATAAGTATACCCGTAGCAATCTGTCCAACTGCCGTCAATCGGATCCTCGAATATCTATCAGTGAGACCTCCAATTATCGGCGCTACAACGATATCAGGAGCCGACCGAAGAGCAAACGCAATCCCGAGTTGGAGAGGGTTTCCAGCGAACGTGAGTATAAACCATGGGAGCGCTATTGATACCAAACCCATGGAGACCGATTCGATGGCTTCACTGATCCAAAATATCCGAAATGAATGATTTGATCGAACTAACGAGATGTTATACATTTTGACATCCTCCTCCGCCTTCAGGCGGAGGAATCCCGAGCGGTGAGAGTTGCAGGGTTGCAACCATGGACGCCGCCACTTGACGGGAGTTCGCATCTAACCCAGCCGTCGTGGCCGGTGGCTGTCTGGCCATGCCAAGTGGCCGGTACTCCTATCCGCAGTGTCGTTGACCCCCATCTGTTGTTTTTGCCAGCAGGGGGTCGCTGACACGCCAATGGACTTGGAGTTATCGTCGGGTTTGCTGAAACAGGCAGCACGCGACCGCACTCTTCTGGAATGCGGCGTCCACTACCCGTCTTTCGGATACTGCCTCGTTACGAGGGCGGGCAGGCCGCCTCCGAAGGCCGTTCGGAATCCGCTC
>JBDGRB010000239.1:0-2843 GCA_042218485.1 Halobacteriaceae archaeon
GTCGAATCAACAGCAACTTCACTATTATCTGGTTCTATAACGGCAACTAAATCTGAAGAGACGCGTTGAAATTCGATTAATGCCTCTCGGGGTCGGGGTAAATTGATAAGTAGCGCCTGTGCAATGACAAGATCAAAACTATTTGTCGTTAGTGGTAACTGAGTTGCATCTCCAGCTATTTTCTCTATTCCCTCAAGGTGGGTCAGTAACGAGATATCTGCATCAAGGCCGACGAGCGTGGCAGTTGATTCCTTTTTCAATATATGTGTTAAATGACCGACGCCACACCCGACATCCAAGATTCGATCCCGATGAGAAAGATTTAGGAGGTCGAGGGCTGCAATAGAATCTTCCCACATGCCCGCGCGGGTTTCATCCAAATAGTCAGCTGAAAATGTTTGCACTGCTTAAGCTTTACCGTCGGGATCATCAAAAATTCCCTGATAAAGATCGCGCATTGAATCGCCATTGGGTTTTCGCTTCACCTTCGAAAATTAATACAAATCTAAATATTATTGGAGCGGATCCGATTGTTGGCGGTTTCATGTCTGACTTTGATATTTTTCTTCTGCCCGATTTTGCGCAGCTGTTAATTCTTCGTCTGTCCACTCCCCTTCAGTAGCATCTGTAAATGATCGTAATGAGTCTTCCAGATATGCGATTGCTTTTTCTCGTGATATATCGATCTCCTCATCGATTGCGGTTACTCGATTCGTAAACTCCTGTTCCGTTACGGAATGATTATTAAATACCCCTAGGTGGGTTTCAGGATCAAGACTATAAGAAATAGACCCGTGCTGAATAACTGCAGACCGCTGGCGATACTGAGCATTTCCACTGATCTTTTTTCCATTTGCAACAAGATCGTGTGCTGGATGGAGCTCCCGTAAATAACAAGCAGGCGAAAAAAGACTTGGGGCTTGGGAGGCTACATAATCGACTTGAATTCCCATATTATGAAATGCCGCTATAATAGGCCGACAGAGAAGATGATAGCAGTCCATCAGGTCTCCAGGGAAGTGTTCTGCGGGACCGATAATCGAATATGATATATCACCATATGTGTCGTGAAATATTCCTCCACCTCCGGTTGGCCGGCGGACAATAGGGATATCGTTATTTCGACAAAATTCCCAATCGATTGTTTTGTTATCCTGGTTGTATCCCAACGAAAATGTGCTCGGATCCCACGTATATATTCTCACAGTGCAGAGATTCTCCGTGGTTACAGTTTCTGCCGCTATTTCGTCTAAGGCCATATTCATTGCACCTGCCCGTGACTCCTCCGGTATAAACCGCCACTCCAGTTCTGAGATGGCCATATGTATGGAAACTATATACGTTCTCAAACGTCTTCCGAAACGGGAAGCGGCGAGATTCCCTCGCTGTCTCAAGATTGACCAAAAATAGTCTATCCGGTTGGCTTTTAGCGATCCAGTTCCTTGATAGCAATGTAATGGTTGAGAGCGTAGCACGAGAGATGGCAGAACTCGAAGATGAGGATTTTTACTTATTATCGGGAGTTGAACACGGAATGCGGTTTAGTGAATGGGTGAAAGTTGGCAAAATTACTGAATTCTCCCGTCTCAATAGAGAAGAAGTGGAATACCGTGTTGATAGAACACTTGATCGTGGGTTAATTGAAAGAAATACGATTCAGTATACAGGATATAAATTGACGACAAAAGGCTACGACGCTCTCGCATTGCATACCTTTGTTGAACGAGAAACTCTTCGAGGTTTCGGAGCTCCCCTCGGCGTGGGGAAAGAAAGTGATGTATTTGAGGTGCAATCGTACAAACCCCTCGCCTTGAAGTTTCATCGAGAGGGGTATACGAACTTTCGAGAGGTCATGAAAGAGCGTGAATACACGGCAGATAAAGAGCATACATCGTGGCTGTATACGGCCCGTAAAGCAGCGGAACGCGAATTTGATATCCTTGAGGCGCTATATCCTGATGTCTCTGTTCCTCGTCCAATTGATCATAATCGTCATGCTATTGTCATGGAAAAAATGGATGGAATTGAACTATCAAAAGCGAACATCGATCCCGATAATGTACAACCCTTATTGGAGCGCATTCTAACAGAGGTAATGAACGCATATGAAATGGGATATGTTCACGCCGATCTAAGTGAATACAATATTTTCGTGAGTGATTCGGAGGTGACGGTCTTTGATTGGCCACAAGGAGTCAGCACGGAGCATAATAACGCAACCGAGCTATTGCAACGAGACGTGCAAAATATAATCGATTATTTCGACCGAAAATATCCGGATAGTCTGCCATCGCTGGATCCGCAAAATATAACTGCCGCTATTATCGATGGAGAATTCAAACGGGTCCATGAGTGATACTCTCAGATTATCCACCAGTAATTTTCTGGGAGAAATCTCAAGTCCAATAATAAATGAATCTTTATTCCTTAAAAACCGAAGCCTTAAACACGAAAACATATTACTCCCGGATGACCTGCTGGCCATGGGCACCAGCGGGCACCTGCTTCGGCAGGTCGGAATGTGGCCCGCATGGGCTGAACCAGTAACGCCCGTCTAGGTGATAGAACAATGGCACGAAGTTTCTACTCGCATATCCAAGATGCTTGGAAAGATCCTGACGAAGGAAAAGTAGCAGAACTACAATGGCAACGAAAACAAGAATGGCGGGAACAAGGCGCAATTGAACGTGTTGAACGCCCGACGAGACTTGATAAGGCGCGTTCCTTAGGTTATAAAGCCAAACAGGGAATTATCGTCGCGCGTGTAAGTGTGCGCAAAGGGAACGCTCGCAAAAAACGGTTTAATGCCGGTCGACGGACGAAACGAATGGGCGTCAATCGGA
>JBDGRB010000260.1:0-2832 GCA_042218485.1 Halobacteriaceae archaeon
CCAGAAACGTCCAATTCATCGATGCACCAACCAAGACAGAACCTGAGATGGGTGGGCGGCAGCAGGCTCCTGTCGGACCAGCAAAGGAACGAACTGAGACACCACAGGAAACAGAAGTGGATAATGATCTGGAATCGGAACCGTCTGACTCAGATGTCCCGGCAGCAAGTAGTAAGGACACTAAAGACGGGTGAACCGCTCTTGAACACACAAAGTGTGGAATACCATAGCAACAGTGGGTGAACTTCTCTGAACTCAAGCCCCGAGACACTCGGTCTGCCCCGCCTGTAGAGGAAATCGTAGAAAGATAATGAGTCCGAAACGTGACGCACATAACGAACGCCTCGATAGCAGATTGTCAGATCTCCAAAATTATTTTCGATACGTCCCGCCTTTGAGCATCCATTCAGTGGTCCATGGCAGTCTCAAGGGTCTTTAGTGTTTCTTCATCATGGTATTTTTCGACGTGTTCTCGAAGTTTCGTATCGTCTTCAAACATTGAACAGCAATCTGGACACCGTTTCATATGTTAGTATTCATCATGAAACGATAAATAATCGTTGCCAACGACACCAGACAAGGAGAAATTACGAACAACTATCATTGGCGGGAATGATCCCAATATATGGACACAACAGCTCAATTATACGAGACGGACGCGACTGGGTGGAAGCGTGGTATCTATGATGATATCAAACATACGTTTCGTGCGCCAATAGTGAACTGGATCTGGCGAACAACAATGGCAAATTATCCGGAATTCTGTCGATATGCATGGAGCCAAGTTAAGCCACTCTTCCAGACACGTGCCTTTGCCCGCACGTCAGTTGCCTATCGGGAAGCCGTTTATTCAGCACTCACAACAACGGATCATTCAGTACCGAAATTTCGGAAATCAGATATTGACATTCAGCCAGCAGAATTCGAACAACTTAAGGGACAACTTGCGACCTTTGATGTAGTTGCGCCGCGTCTTGCTGTCCTATTCGAAGTTATGGATCGAACACTCCATGATGATCCAGTTGGACAACGTAATCCGTCTGGCCGTGAAGCAACGGAACCGTTTCCGGACTGGCTTGATCGTGATCGTGGCATTGCTCCGACAATGATTCCCTTCGAGACGATACCAACCGAAATTCAAGAACCAGCTACGGAACTCCAGTCGTTTCACGGATTGGAACAGGGTCTACCGAGTATTTACCGTTGTTTAGGCCAGTGGCCACCATACTTCACCCGTGCTTGGGAAGAACTGAAACCGCTGCTTTCTAGTGATGGATTTGAAATAGCTGTTACCGATGCGGCCACTGTTATTGACGAGTATGTCGGATCTGTTCCATATAGTCCACAACTCAAGCCAGACAATTTACGGAATGAGGGATTTGATGATGGTCTTATCGAGGACATCCAAGACCTATTTCGCGAATTTAACAGAGGGCCATTGAATGATGTCGGTCCGGCCATTCATGTGTTTGCTATGACAGTCGACGAACTTGGGGAGCGGAGATTAACGTGATCGACAAGCGATCCAAGGTGAAAGTCTCGGGCTTAGTCCCAAGGTACTTCACGGGAATCACAATACTGGATTTCCAATAATTGATGCAGTGAAGAAATTCACGCAGACGTCCGATCCAAAGCAAAATCAGTTCGTAAAATGCCGATGCCAATTGCAAATAGCCAAATTATCGCGATCAAATTCAAGACGATTAATAGCGGATCGAATGCAGAGGACACCAGCCGCGGTGCGTTAAGCCAGCCAATTATTGCAAACACGACGCCGATCCATCCAATCCATTTCGAGAGCAGAGATGTCCGAATGATGCCGACCGAAAAGATACCCACACCAATCCCCCAGGTAAAAACATGGGCGGCTATACTCAATACATTTTGGAGTCGTTCCAAAACGGCGACGGTCGGAAAGATGGCCTGTCTGACACTACTACTGGCAGCAACGTATTGGGTTGCCAACGTAATTCTGGCATCAAAAACAAAAATTGTGAGCAAGAAAAATACAACGCCGTATAATCCTCCTACCAATCCAAGTTTTGCTATACCACCACGATCGGTGAAGAGTTGATATAATGCTAGGAATAGGACGATCAACATCACATGGAGAATCGGGTATAATCCATTGACCAAGCGGGCCATCGATTCATGTTGGCTCATGTACGTTAGTTTGGCCGTTTGAGACGAGCCGGTTGGGCCTGAAAGACTTATTTGAAACGCTATAATCGCAATAATGACAACGGCACCAAGGATCGCAGCGATGCCGCCACTATTGATAAATATACCATTCGAGAGGATGTTTGCGAGTGTATCCTCTGAATATTCGGATGACTGTACTTTTGATGACTGATCTGTTTTTGATGGTGTTGATCCCATACTATATACCACGCTCTAATTCCAGGCGTAATGAGACAATAAATGTTATTTGTATGCTATTATAGTTAATTATATAACATAAAACTAGAGTATAATTTTATTTTTATACCAAACCAATTCAACATTGTATGTCCCAAGCATATACAATCGACCATCATTTGAGTGATAAACAGGAGAATATTCACAACGTCTGGGATAACAGTCTGGAACCCGTCTTGACCATCGATCCAGGAGATGTCGTTCGATTTGAATGTCGAGATGCGGTGGACGGGCAAGTTGACCTCGAAACGACTACGGAAGATGTCCCTGACATAAGTTTCGATCCAGTTCATCCACTTACGGGGCCAGTCTATGTCAACGGTGCCGAACCAGGGGACGTGCTCGAAGTAGAACTGCTTGATCTTCAACATAAGGGATGGGGATACACGCTGTTTTTCCCAGGAGATATGGGAT
>JBDGRB010000022.1:0-2767 GCA_042218485.1 Halobacteriaceae archaeon
AAAGCCGGTGTTGACGGCGACGATGGTTGCCGAGGAGGTGAGTATCGGGCGGAAGGCGGTGTTGGAGCGATTGCGAGTGTTGGAAGATGAGGGTGTGCTGGAGCGGATGGAGGTTGGTGCGCGGGCCGTCGTGTGGTGGCCGACTGACGAGGCGTAGTCGATGTGGGAATCACGGCTCGGGCGTCGGGCGGTAGACTGTTCCCCTGTGCCTATCGCTCCGACCCATCCCTGAAGGGAGTGGGCTTCCGCTAGCACCGTGTCAGTATCCTCAAAGATATATTAGATACACGTGCTGGTGAACACCCCCAATTCGTGAATATACATCCTGCCTTCAAGACAGTAACCGATAAAATCGATACGGGGATTTTCATCAACCTCGGCAATGTGGGTGTGAATAAACCAACAGCCGTTCGAATACGGCGGGACGGAGATATGCTATCGAGGAAATCAATCATTTCTTTTTCATCTCCCGAGGCGGCCAAAACCTCCTCGCTTACTGATCCAAGTTATATAAAAAATCTACAGACAAGAGATGCTTCCGTAACAGATCGGGCGAGATCCGATAAATTTGCTCCATATTCATCGATAACAGTCCATCAAAGCGGGCGGTATATAATTATCCAAGGGAAACTGCCCCCTCACAAACTCACACAAATCGACTTATCTACTCCCTAATATTTGAAGGTCCGATCGGAAAGTCCACTCCTTCCGAGAGGGACCACATTCAAGGGATAATTGTCGCCGGCGTTTCCGCAGCACGGACGACGGTCTCTGCTGCACTACCTAATATCAATCGTCCAACGGCACCCTGTCCATGATGACCCATGATGACATGATCATAATCCTCTTCATCAGCAATTTCGAGTATATCTTTCCCGACTCGATTTGCATATCGTGGATCCGACATGCGAATATCCGTCCGGATTTCAGGTTCATCCACGATTCCAGCGGCATCGAGTATCTCTTGGGCTCGTTTCCGGATTATCTCAGTTGATTCGCCCGTCTGATCCGTAAAGTGCACCACATGTAACGTCCCATCGTAATTTTCGACAAATTCAGTTGCAAATTCCAGTGCCCGAAAACTACACTCGGATCCATCGATTGGAACTAATACCTTCATACGTGGTAGTTAACTGACAGCGACCATTAATCTACATATTTGCTGATTCGAACACGGAGTGATCAAACAATCTCTGTACCTTGGGTACACAATATTTGAATCCAACATAACTTCCAATAGCCAGTGAAATTCCCCAAGCAATATGGCTTAGAAGCATCGAAAAGGAAAATCGTGGAATCGGCAAGGAAATACCAAGCAATCGTAACCATATTGGTGCGATAATTCCAGCGGCAACTATCCAAAGAATCACTGCCCATCCAATTCCAGTGGCGAGATATATTTCGATCCCTGAATGATAACGCTCTGGTATAACCGAAAGAATGCTTAAATAGATAAAGCCAAACACGATGCTGTGAAATTCGTGAGCGATCCATCCAACGACGATATCTGCCGTTCCATAGAAAACGCCGATGCCAGCGACTGTGTCGCCAAACATCATCGAAATAATGCCATACACAACACCGGCAAGAATCGAAGCACCAAGGGTGACAATCAAATAAGGGAGGGCAGGACGAATTCCTTGCAAATGGGCTTGTGATACATGAGGGTACTCGGAATTTGATCTCGGTCGGGGTAACCGGACATGAATTGTTGTGCCGGTTGTATCCACGCTCGTTTCGATTGCCCCACCAAAATCCGTAACGAGGAATCGAACAATATTCAACCCAAACCCCGTTCCTGGATCGTCAAAGGGTTCGATCTCACCCGTTTCCAGTAAGGATTGCTGACTGACAGGGAGACCAGGACCAGAATCGCGAATACTAACCGCTACATTCGTTGCCGTCTTAGTTACGGTAATGTCAATATCCGTCTGCTCTGAATCGCTATGAACGACTGCATTTTCGAGTAAGTGAACGAAGACCTCTTTGAGATGGGCATTGGCTTGGACATAGAGCGTATCATCGGTACCATCAACAGTAATATTAACGTTTTGATAGGTATCCTGTATTTGATTAATGCTTGTAGCTAAATGTTCGTTTAGGTCCACAGCCTGATGGGAACTCAATCGTGATTCATCGCTTCGAGCCAAATATTTGATTTCCTCGATCGTCTCTTCGATATTCACTGTTTGCCTGCGTATGACTTCAGCACTTCTCTCTGCATGATCGATATAGTTGGCATACCCACGGATGCTCGTAACTGCGTTGAGGATTTTGTGTCGGAGCATGCGGTTAAGCACTTCAAGGCGATTGGCCTGTGTTTGAAGTTTTTCGCGTTGGACTTGCCCTTGATAAGCATACAGACCAGTGAGTGTCCCGCCGATAGAACCACCAATGAGGAAATTTGATAGATACATTTTGGCGCGTAACATCTCAAGGGTCGGGACCGAACCGCCTGTTGATCCGATTAGGGTTAATACCACGAATGCAAGCATTGTAACGGTTCCAGTAATACACCAGAGTGCTGTTGTCCAGACTAACTGTGGATCCACATCAGCGACAGTAAGCGCAATACCAAATGCTGCAAGCCCTAACCCGAGTGCGAGTGGAATAACACCACCGAAATAAAATCGAATAGGATCATTATAGATGGCAAGACCGACAGTAAACCGCGAAAGCAAAAACCCAATACCAGCAATAATTAGCCCACTAAAATTCACTCGATTCGCCATCGTAATAAAGAAAAACAATAAGGGGATGAATAAAT
>JBDGRB010000138.1:0-2760 GCA_042218485.1 Halobacteriaceae archaeon
ACATATTGATAGTCAGATTCGCGTATCTGCACATATTGTCCATTCCGCAGATTGAATTTTTGTTTTTTATATTGTAAATAAAATTGAAGCGCGGGCAGTCCAGCGGTAGCTGCTTCGATCAAACCGCTTCGATCGAGCAGACGGCGTGCAATTCTAAATGCTCGGTCCCAATCGGAGGGTGTATATCCTCTGACAATATTTGCGATAGCAATATTACGTTTAATTTCTTCTCCAGCTACTATCTTCCATTGTTTATTGTATTCATTTAGTTGGTTATTTGCAGCTAATCGACCTGCGATTTTTCCTGTTGAAACGGCTATATGATCGCCACCTTCATGAAACGCGGATGTGCCACCCATGGCACCGCCAGTAACGGCAATATTAGCTTCGACGGGTGATTCAATTGGTCTGGTCGAAGAGATTGGATACGTTTCTGTCCCCTTATTTTTACCGCGGTCCTCGATTATCGGGAAATCGTCATCGATATCATACTCATCGCCATAGAGATTTTCTAATAGTCGTCGTATGTACACACTCCCATTTGGTACTCGTTTGTCATCTGACTGAAGTAGACGATATGCCTCTCTATTTTCTAGTGTTGATAAATCTAAATTGATTGGCATAGTCAAACCAACCCGAGCAATCGAGTTATCGTTGGGAAAAATCCAAGGATAGGCCGTCTCTCCGGGGATCCATCCCCACCAGAATTTGATACTATTCGGATCAAATAATTCGGATGGAATGCGGCGATGTTCTTGATATGCGATATGATTTGCGTGAGGTGGTGATAGCATCTTGGAGGCTTTTTTTGTGTCAGGCAGAAATTTATCCAAAATATTGATCGTAACCTGTCGTTGAGGGCCATCAGCTAAAATTAGATACTGTGCTTCGATTTCATCACCGGACTGTAATTTTATCGTGTGTCGAGGTTCATTTCCATTGATAGTTGTATCAACCGACGCAACGCTGTATCCAACACGATAATCTGCACCTGCGGTTTCTGCTTCGGACCGTAACCAATCATCAAATCGGGCACGGTGGAATGTAAACCCTAACTTCTCATATGTAGCATCTTGTCCAGTATTTTCAATAATTAATGATTCTTGGGGACCAAAAAACTCAGCTTGATCGAGTTCCTGTAAAATCACCTCTTCGGGTACATCTTCGGGATTAATCCCCATTATCTCTAACCAGTAATCAAGCATACCGGCCGCATCTGTTGAGTCTGGCCCCAAATTCTTGCGGTCAGAACGAGGAACGCCCTTCTCGAAGATTACCGTCTTCGCCCCATTTGAGGCAGCCGTTTTACCGGCAGAACTGCCTGCGGGGCCGCCTCCGACAATAGCTACATCTACATGCTCCATATCCTGTTACAGAATTGCTACCTATTAATAAATTCAGCCTTTGGCACTTAACCGAATACTTATCACAAATTTTGTCATAGCGGATACAGCGCGGAAACCCACCCCCTTCAGGGGTGGGAGGAAGCGCGTACGCTCCGTGCAACAACCCACCGAAGACGACAGGGCAAACTCCCCAATACTTTTGAACCACCAAGCCTACATATGATGACTAACCTAATGCTCATCTATGGTTTTCCTTGTCCTGTCGTTGTATTGGGTGGACCTTCCGGCGTTTCACCATTTTGATCCGATGTTTGAACAAGTTGAATTGCTTTTTGAGCTAGCTTTGAAGCTTTCTGGGCTAACCGAATTGCTTTCATCCCGTTTTCCTTCTTTTTCGCCATTTTCGCCTCCTCTATCAGTTTTTTGGCACGTTGAAGCAATTCTTTTGCTTTGGCTACTTGGTTGGTTTCTTGTTGGGCTTGCTCAATAACTCGTTCAGCCTTCTGTATTTTCTTTTCAGCCCGTGAAATCGTTTTTATGATAAACGATTTTGAATGTTCATGAGGAGGGTGTTTATGCTCATCTTTAGCTTGGCTCCTTTTATTGCCTCGTATCGATCGGGCAATAGCTGCAATTTCTGGTCCTGACATATTTGCCGCATGATTTTTCAGTTGGACAATCGCTGATACATTGATCCCCTTGGCGGCTAATAGTTCCGTCGGTAACCCCTTTGCAACACTAACGGTTTTGTTTACTATTTGCTTGACATTATTTATTTGACTCACTAGTTCGGCTATTTCAGCCCGATATTCGCTTTTCGTAATCGAACCATTTTGTAGTGCATTTTTGAGGGTTTGTTTCCGTTCCTGGAGGTTTGTTATCCGCTGTTGCAGGGATTCAACTTTATCTGCAATTATAGTTGCTTTTTCTGATGGACTATCTGCCTTGCGCAATCGGATAGCAAAGCTTCTTTTTTCGACATTTCCCTGTAATTCAGTATGTTGTATATTAATAACTCCAGTAAATCGAACTCCAGGTAAAATTCCCGTTGTATTGTCTCCATGATCGTCAACATGACCAATAAATCCTCCAGTTGCTCCTGAAATAATTGGAATATATATGCCAACTGCCCCCATTATGACCATCACAGCTACCAGAACGGCACTTCGATTCATGTTATCGTTCCTTAGTTGGTCAATCATTATATACACCCCTTATTATCATTTCGAATTCCATCCAATTCGCGTGATTTCAGGTGAATTAACTACCATCTTCCTCACCTGTTTCTTCTTCTGGAAGGCGGAGGATATTTTCCCGTCCAATTCGAAAAACCTCAATCTCATTTTGTTCCTTCATATCATTCACAACTTGACTTGTTTTGGCTTCCGTCCAATCGAGTTGGTCGACAATATCT
>JBDGRB010000181.1:0-2717 GCA_042218485.1 Halobacteriaceae archaeon
GCATGTAACGTTTGTATGACAGATCCATTTGTTATTGTTGGCGGTGATGCCGCAGGTCTGAGTGCAGCCAGTAAATTAAAACGGGAACAGCCAGATCGTGACGTGATCGTCTTTGAAAAAGGCGATTGGGTCTCATATGCGCATTGTGGGATGCCCTATTATGTGAAGGGTGAGGTGGATTCCCTTACTGATCTCCTCTCGTTAACTCCTGAACAAATTGCAGACCGTGGTATCGATTTATATCGTCGCCATGAAGTGATTGCAGTTGAGCCAGAAAAACAGATAGTTACCGTAAGAAGCGAGGAGAAAACTTTCGAACAATCTTATGGGAAGCTCCTTATTGCTACGGGAGCTCATGCAGTTTCTAAGCCAATTGAAGGTTCAAGTCTTGATGGTGTATTCACCATGCATCACATGGATGCTGCAGGCGCACTCCGTGCCTATCTTATGCCCCCTAGCATGGTCGATGCGGCAACGTTTGACGGCAAATATATTGATAGAGACCGAGTCGAGACCTACGCCGATAAGAAGCCGCCGGAATCTGCCGCAGTTGTGGGGGGTGGGTACGTCGGTGTTGAAATGGCCGAAGCGTTACGTGCACATGACCTCGATGTCCATCTCTTTCAACGTCCCGAACAGCTCTTACCACCGTTCGGATCCGCCGTAGGTGATCACGTTGCAGAAACTCTCCAAAATCATGAGGTGGCCGTACATCTTGGAACTGAAGTGGAAGCGATTTTCGGCGAGGATCATGTGGCAGGGGTAAGATTCGACGACAGTCAGATCCAGACAGATCTCGTATTACTCGGTATAGGTATCCGACCTAATACTGAATTGATACAAGAAACAGCAATCAAATGCGGTCGGTCGGACAAATGTCGACGATATTTATGCCGCAGGCGATTGTGCAGAAATGCGACATACTGTGACTGGTGAGCTGACTTGGATACCGCTTGGGCTCACTGCCAATCGGGCTGGCCGTGCAATCGGCAACACTGTGGCTGGTTCGCCGACACCAGTTGGCGATATAGCTGGTACAGCGGTTGTAAAAGCATTTGAGACGGAATGTGGGCGAACCGGTATTCTCGATCTTGATAAGGCCAGATCAACTGGTTTCGATCCGATTTCGAAAACAATTACTGCGTCATCACGATCGGGATATTATCCAGGGGCTGAAGATACAACTGTCACGTTGGTTGCAGATCAAACGTCTGGCCAACTTCTTGGTGGCAGTATAGTTGGAGCAGATCGGGCGGCTATTCGAATCGATACAATTGCCACAGCCCTTGAAAATGAGATGACAGTTGCCGAACTAGAACGATCGGATCTTGCATATGCACCACCATTTAGCCCCGTTTGGGATCCAATTCTTGTTGCTGCTAAAGTGTTAAATGGAACACTTACTGAGTAAGTAATCGATTTGATATCATAGTAATGAGGGCAATAATTGCCGTTACTATGAGTTATAATTAGCTGTATAATTATGCATATTAATAATGACACACGGATTTTTTACCCGATCTATACACGCAGGACAAAAACCGGATCCATCAACTGGCAGCTTGGCACCACCAATTTATCAGACCACATCGTATGAATTTGAAAGCGCCGAGTATGCCGCCGATCTCTATGCCCTCGAAGCATCAGGTGATGTTTACACCCGTATTTCAAATCCCACGACCCGTATGTTAGAAAAACGATTGGCATCACTCGCCGGGGGGTCGGAGGCAATTGCAACAGCGTCTGGGATGGCAGCCATTGATAGTATTACAACTGTGTTAGCCAGACCAGGAAATAATATTGTCGCTGCTGCTGACATGTACGGAGGTACAAGTTCATATTTCAATCATACAGCATCGCGACGAGGGATCGAAATCCGGACAGTAGATACGCTCGATATTGAAGCATATAGACAGGCGATCGATGATGATACAGCATACGTCCATGTTGAAAGTGTAGCAAATCCGTCATTGAAGACGCCTGATTTCGAAGCAATAGCGAATATAGCTCATGAATATGCAACACCATTAGTAGTAGATAATACGTTTGCCACTCCGACACTTTGTAGGCCATTTGAACATGGTGCAGATATTATCTGGAATTCGACCACCAAATGGATCCATGGTTCGGGAACGACAATTGGAGGGGTCGTCATCGATGGCGGGACATTTCCATGGGACCATCCCGAAGCTAATTATACGGAACTTTCTGGAGAAAATCCTGCCTTTGGATTTGATTTTGCTGAGCGGTTCGGTAATGAGGCATTCGGGAAAGTAATTCGACATCGAGCCGTGCGTTCTCTTGGTAATGGTCAATCTCCGTTTGACGCGTGGCAAACGATGCAGGGGGTTGAAACGCTTCCTTTACGAATGGAACGACATTGTGAGAATGCTCGGGTCGTTGCTGAATATCTCCGCGAACATCAAGATGTAGCCTGGGTAACCTATCCAGGATTTGATGACCATCCCACACACGATAATGCAACCACATACCTTGATGATTATACGGGCATGGTTGTCTTTGGTCTTGAGGGTGGATTTTCAGCCGGGAAAGAACTCTGTGAATCAACGGATCTCACATCATTTGTTGCAAATATTGGTGATGCGAAAACACTCATAATCCACCCAGCGAGTACAACCCATGCACAATTATCGGAATCAGAACAGCGATCTGCAGGTGTTACTCCTGATTTACTCCGATTATCCGTTGGCTTAGAG
>JBDGRB010000034.1:0-2701 GCA_042218485.1 Halobacteriaceae archaeon
TGGTGGATTCTGGGAAGAATCGTACGACATTGGAACGGTTGGTGAGGTATCTAGCCAGACGATTGAACAGTATATCGAGCGAACGGAACACATTTAGCCGAGCTTACGGCCTTCACCCTCGGGGTCAAGCCCCGAGGCACTCTGCCTGCTATCTCTGTAGAATTTCGATATCTGTCGTATAGAGGTGGTAGAGGACGATCGGAATGGCGATACTCGTTCCGATAAATCCAAGTGCTGGGAAGACTCGGTTGGATCCTGTTTTGTCGGCCAACTGTAAATTAACGAAATTTGTAACAGCGAAGGTGCCAAGGAACGCCACAGAGCCGAATTCAACGATTTGTTTCAGCGAACCAATGGCGGTAAACAGAGCAGTTACGCCACCGATAAGCAGGAGTGCATAAACAGGAATTCCTTCACGGTTCCGGAATGAAAATATTCGTGGAAGGACCTCTTCTGCAGCAATTTGATGGGTCAAGCGGGCAGTCCCAAAGAGCGTCGCATTCACGCCTGAGGACGTACTTTTCATCGCTGAAAGGATCACAAGGATAAATCCAGCAGCCCCCAACAAAGGCACATTCGAGACAGCAACCGCAAGGGCTGTTTCCTTATGAGCAAGTAACTGGTCAGGCGTTAACTGAAGCATCGCCATATACGAAACTGTGGTATAGATGAGGATCGCAATGCCAATCGCGATATACATGCCAATTGGGAGCGTCCGGTTAGCATCTTCGATATCCTCGTAATCATAAATCAGGAGTTGGAATCCTTCATAAGAAACGAAAATAATCGCAAATCCAGTAATTGGACTTAGATAGCCTCTATTAAAGAAATCGATCGCCACTGGATTCCCCTCATAAAAAATGATGCCTAAGGTGGCAAGGGAAAGAAGGATAATGATTTTTATATATACTGCGATATCTTCAAATATCCCAGTTTCATGAACGCCGCTAATGTTGAGTCCAACCATCAGGGAGACCAGCAAGACCGAAATTATTGGACGGAGTATCTGGGGGAGTTCAATACCAACGATCGCCCGCGCAGCTATGAGGGTATAGGCACCAAAGGCGAATGCATACATCGCTAATGTTCCCACATATCCAACTATCAGGATCCATCCGACATACCCCACGATATCCATGTTGTCGGTCATATGTTCGATAAATGAGAAGGCACCAGCATGTTCTCCAAAATGGAGGGTAAGTTTGAGATACGAATAGGCCGTCAGTATCGTCAATCCACCAGCAATGAGGTAAGCGAGTGGAACAGCATTGCCTGCCTGCCGCATCGCAACCCCAAGCGCTGCATAAATACCGCCAGAGACCATGCCACCAACACCCATTGCGACGACCTCGATCAATCCGAGTTTGTCTGGCCGAGAACGAGTGAATAACGATTGAAGGGATGTCATTTGTCTCATATAACGTGATTGCTATCGTATCAGTTATTAACCGGAACCTTTCCTCTTCATAGTCATGAGTATATTACCGTATTGATAACTGACCACTGTATATATTTTAACGTAATTGATATTTTCATGACTTTAGAATCGACACGAGTTTTTAGTCAATAATCTATGTTCCAATTATACGGATCTCAATATTATCAGAATCATCATATAGGGCATCTACCCAAAGGTTGTATATGAACCTATCAGATAAGGAACAATCATTTATCGAAACTGCTGAAACACGGATCCGGTCTCATGCTCGTGAACGACGGGATGTAGCTCTCTTTGACAAGCTCTATGCCATTGTTCAATCAGAAACGGGCAAAATCTACGAAGGTATCCCGTTCGAAACGTCAATGTCACAGTTTGATTTTTGTGCTGAACGTCATGCCATTAACAATATGCAATATGCCGAAACAGAAAAGACGAATGTGGATATGATTATTATTGCGGGACCGGCCCCTAATGATGAAGCTACCATTACCATGCCCTGTGGCGCATGTCGGCATGCGATTAATCAATTCAGTGAGGATGCAACGGTATTTTGTTCGAATTTTGTCCGTGAATCAACAGGGTGGACAATATTCCCAAGACTCAAACGGTTTACAGCCACTGAACTGTATCCTCACCATGAGCCAGTACCGTCGTGGGAATAAGTACAATCCAATTACCGAATCAAAATCAGCACTGATACAAACAGTAGCAACCCTGTTCCGATAAGATAGAGCGCGTTGCTGATTGATTGCATTCCGACGAATATCATAGCGATTCCCCCTACCAAGAAAAGTAATGTAAGTGAGGCTAACAGGAATTGCATCCAGTCAGCACGTGTATCTTTTTCTTTGACGTAAGATGAATACACTATTCCAGCAGCCCATAGAGGTAATGATAATGTGATAGCCGAAAGGATGATTGCTGTTATGGTTCCGACAGGTGTTAGTGAAGGGCGAAGATAGAGAGCCCCCAATCCAATGAAAAAGGCCAGACTACAGATACTACCTGCAAACCCACTAATTCGTGTCAGAGTAGATGGATTCCAAAGTGACATATATCAGTCTATCAGACCGATAATGTATATATTTCCCCACCCTGAAGTAGGACGTTCAGTCTACAGAAAAGATAGGGGCGAGGACTTTGCGGGGGGATGGTTCACAACAAAACAATAACAATTTCCAAAATCATCAAGCAGCCAATAATGTATCGAGTCGTTCTTCGAGATCTTCAATTTCATTCCGCAATTCTGCAGCATCTTCC
>JBDGRB010000283.1:0-2701 GCA_042218485.1 Halobacteriaceae archaeon
ATAATTGTGACATTTCTGGCATTGATCGTTGATACGCTGGCCTCAGAGGCTTCTTCAGGAACAAAATCAAGGGTTTCGTATATTCATCAGCCTCGACGATCCCCAACCGTTCCTCCAGATGGTGGGACGGAAAAAAATGACCTTACATTTCCCCTTGATGAAAGCGAGAGTGAAGATACGAATAATTCGGAGAATGGCCGTTAATCGCATCGCTCCCTCTGTACAATCCTGCTTATGTATTCCCGATTTACCTACAATATATTGATCGGAATAAAGAATGTCATATAATTTTACGTTGTAAATTTTAGTTACGTATCGTAATTCGATATTCGTAGGTAACTATTTTACCGATGGCTCTATTATTAATCTATATGTCAGAATCCATTGATTCAGATAGTGTCGATAAAAAAGAAGTGTGGTGTGCGGGTAACGACTGGTGTCCAGTCACAACAACTGCGTCACTCATTGGCAAAAAATGGCATCCAGTTATCATTCATCGCCTCCTCGAACATGGCCCATCTGGATTTAATGAACTCAAAGAAAACGTCGATGGCATATCGAGTAAGGTTCTCTCGGACAGTTTGGATGATCTTGAAAACAAAGATCTCGTCACCCGAGAAATAGTCAATGAAAAACCCATTCGTGTACAATATTCCCTCACTGATTATGGTCGATCACTTGATTCAGTCATTTATGCAATGGAAGAATGGGGAAACAATTATTTAACAGAACCTGAATCAGATGGCGAAAAATAACCTATCGCATCTTATTTACGAAAGTGCGAGGAACAGCCCCGCGCTTCAGCGCTGCGAGGAAGTTAACCAGTCAAGACTGCTTCTTGAGGAAAGAATATTATCTTCGGCCTCCTTCAACTCTTCAAAGGTAGAATCTCGTTAGTAGCGTGGCAGAAGAAAACCCAAGAGGAAGGGTTTTGGCAAGTGATGGGAATCGGGGAGATCGGGCTCATGATACCAATCATCGATGATAGTATTACATGCCCGATCTCAATTTACATATTAGATTTCCTAACATAAAATATTCAGGTAACACTAATGTAAGTCGGTGAGAACTTGGTAACATATTTATAATCTAGAATGCAGAACTGAAGAACAAATATCATATAATAATTATCCTGCCGCCAGTATGGGCCACTCGGAATGACTGGGTGAACTACCTCACCCTCCTCGCTCCGTTTGGTCGCTCCTTGCGGATGGGGACGTAGCCTGCAAACGTAAAACAGTAAAATCCCACGCCATCAGGAGGCGAACATAATCCGTCTAAATATTTTATTCCATCATTCCCTTCACCGTAACTTAAGTAGGTGGGTGTCCTAAATCCACATGAATAACAACGTACGAATAAATATTGAAATACAAGGAACATATGCTCGGATCTGAATTTAACGATACTGATTTGCATCCGATGGGGGGATTACAAATCAGTCCGGATGGGGGAACACCGCAAACTGATGAGAAGACAGTCCTTGTTATTGAGGATGACAAGGAGGTCCGTGATATCCTCAAATTTGATCTTGAAAATAGTGGCTACAATGTAGAATTATTCGATAACGGTGATGATGGTTGGAACTATCTCGAAGAGGGATCCCACCAACCTGATGCAGTAATTCTTGATATTATGGTCCCAGGACGGGATGGAATGCAAATTTTGCAAAACATTCGGGAGGATAATGAACTCAATGATATACCGGTCATAATGCTCTCTTCGTTGAGTCGCGAGGAAAATATTATTGATGGGTTCGAATCAGGTGCTACCTATTATGTGACCAAGCCATTCCAGACGAAAGAACTCATCAGTCGTGTTCAGCGAGTAATCCAAAATGGTTAATATCCCATCGTATTTTACCTTAGCGCTAGCATTGGGCGTCTTTCTTGCACTGTTCTTACTCTCGCTTGTCACTGTAACCATTGGCTATGTCTGGTATCACAACCGTCGAGACTTACGGGTGGCTGCGACACGTCCGGATATTAAAGAAACACTGCTGACGAAACTCCGATTGGAAAATCCCGAATGGGATGACTGGATTGCAACACTCTCTGATTTTGAGATCGAAGTGGCACGAGATATTCTGGATACCTATTTACGAACGCTCGCAGGCAGTGATAAATCGAATCTACAGAAAATAGGCCAAAAACTCGGCATTATTGAGGAATCACTCCAGGATATCAAACATGGGAATTACTATGATAAATTAATTGCACTGAGTTGGCTCACGTTGCTAGATTATCAGGTTGATTCTGATATTCTATGGGAGCATTGTCGGGAGGATCCTGAACTCCGAGCTGGTGCAGCACGTATTCTCTATGAAAGTGATATTTCGGAAGTACAAGGAGAGGGCACGCGTCTCTTACTTGGGGAGGAAGATGAACCCTTGACTGTCTTTGGGCAGGACACGCTATTCGAACTGAATCGTAATGATCCTCGGTTTTTGTTTGAGTATGCGAGTTCTCACTATGAGAACTGGATCGATATTCTCCTGATCCAAGTATTAGAAGTCATAAGTCATATTAATCGTGTTGGGGAAGGAGCACCCGTCCAGTGGTTACTTGAGGGATTAGAGAGTGATGAAGCGGATGTCCGTGCGGCGACAGCCATTGCTTTGAGTAATTATGGCTGGCATGACGAAATACGGAATCATGTGGATATTGAGGCGTTGATTAACGATCCATCAGCCAATGTTAGA
>JBDGRB010000247.1:0-2699 GCA_042218485.1 Halobacteriaceae archaeon
GGCATGATGAAATACGGAATCATGTGGATATTGAGGCATTGATTAACGATCCATCAGCCAATGTCAGGCGGGCAACCTGTGGAATGTTAAGTTCATGGAATGATGAAGAATCAATTGAGGCGCTAAAACATCTCGCGAAAACGGATCCTCATCCCCGGGTTAAAATCCAGGCAATGCGAGGATTACTGCGTTCACCAACGGCAACCGTCGACGATCCGACAATTATGAGTGATACCACGTGGCATTGGGCACGTGAGGAGGCAACAGTTAGGGGGTAACAATTAATATGGCATATACTGACCTTATTATAGCGTTTCTGCAGGGGTTTGCGGTATTTGCCGTTGTCTATTATCTTCTCGTTAATTCAAGCTATTTAATTATTCACATATTTGCGTTACTTGAATTACGATCCCGAAAACGGGAATCTGAATGGGATCCGCCATATGAAAAACTTGGGAGTCTCTTTTTCCCTGGAGTTGCCGTTATTGTGCCCGCCTATAATGAAGAGGCAACGATCGTAGAGAGTCTAAAATCCCATCTCTCAATAGAATATCCGGATATGGAAATTGTCGTTGTGAATGATGGATCGACAGATTCCACCCTTGAAACGCTTATTGAGGCCTATGATCTCGAACCGATTGATGCAGACATTCCCTTCGATGTGCCATGTGAGCCAATCCGGTCAGTCTATCGTTCGGACGAATATCAGGATCTTCTCGTTATTGATAAGGAAAACGGTGGGAAAAACGACGCCCTGAATGCTGGGGTGTGGCTGACTGAAAAAGAACTCTTTTGCTCAGTTGATGCCGATACGATAATGACTCGGCAGTCGCTATTGCAGGTACTCCGGCCCTACTTGAAAAGGCCAAAAAAGACGGTGGCAGCCGGTGGCACAATACGTGTTGCCAATAGATGTACGATTCGAAACGGCCAGGTGGTTGACGTTAACATGCCGACAAATCCACTTGTTGGTATCCAAGTGATGGAATATCTTCGAGCGTTTTATTCGGGTCGACTTGGGTACGATCGGTTCCAGGGATTAATATTAGTCTCTGGCGCATTCGGCATGTTTAAGACAAATATCGCTCGTGAAATCGGCGGATTTAGACGGGAAACAGTCACTGAAGACTTTGATTTTGTATTACGACTTCACCGATATATGATCACTAATGATCGGGAATATAATGTAAGCTTTGTGCCCGAACCGATTGCATGGACGGAAGTTCCCGAAAGCGTATCCATGCTCAGTCGGCAGCGTCGGCGGTGGTTCCGCGGGAAAATCGATACGCTCGTCAATAATATTGATCTTGTGGGCAACCGAGAAAACGTCGGTGTTGGAATCTATGCATTACCTTTGTTCTGGTTTGCGGAAGCACTCGGGCCACTAATTGAAGGGCTTGGATATGTGTTATTCCCATTGATGTTATACTTTGGCCTGATAGATATCTATGTCTTTGTCTTGTTTTTCTTGGCTACGAGTGTATTTGGCGTCTTACTTTCATGGTTTAGTATTTATAGTGAAGCATGGGCATTCCGGCGATATGGATCCGTTCCTCAGACGTTGCTCCTATTCTGGTATGGAATTATCGAAAACTTCGGTTATCGTCAATTACGGACATACTTCGCCTGGCGAGGTCTCATCGACTATCTCCGGTCGAAGGATTCGTGGGGACACCTTGAACGCACCGGTTTTGGAGACCAATCAACGCAGACGACCGATGACTAACTCAGATTTTGCCAGCTTGACGTAGCTCTGATTTTTGTTTCTCTGTAAGAATCGTTGCTCCACATTCCGGACAGGAAACATTGGAAAATTCAACAGGATCAATTTCGATTTCTTGGCTTTCATATTCACATTGAGGACAGTCGACGCCAGCCACATGGCCGCCAAGCATGATAACACGATCCTGAATCATATCACTCAGGGACATATGTCATGTTCTAGTCGTGAACGTAGAAATCAGTTGGGTTCGAGTTATTCGTCAGTAATATCTGAGAATTGAACGATGAATCGACGCTGAGGGCTTGGTGAGATTTCCACAGTAAGTTCTTTGACTAATGTATAATATTTTCGGCGTCCCTCCGAATATGATTCGATAACTCCCGCATCGCTGAGTACGTCCAGGTGATGGGTTGCTGTCGTTCCATCCATGCCGATCTCTTGCATTAATTCTGAAACATACATATCCCGTGTTGAGAGGTGACGAAGGATTTCGAGCCGTTGTTGTGATCCAATAAGTGTTAAGGGATCCATATAGAGATAAAATTCCAACTAAAATTTATATGTTTTGATCAACAACCTTCAAATGACTATGCCTGAAGTACCAACACAAGAAACCTCGGATGTACGGACTATTACAGATGGATACTTTGAAGAAGAATTCTATGTCAATGCTGATGATGTCGGTGACTTTTTGATCGAACTTGGTGAGCAGTTCAAATCGGATGACGAAATTACGGTCACGAGCGATGATTGGGAATTGCCGTTTATGTTTGGCGAACCAATCGAGTTAGATATCGAATTTGAGGGTGATGGAGAACCCGAGCTGGAAATTGAGCTCGAACTCACCGGCAGAGTCGAAGACGAAATGCCATCTATCGAATAATGAATTTTCCTCTCTAAAAAGAGATCTAACTCTCATTGTTTGTCAGCTACCCACGAGTAAACTCGTGGGCTTGTCAGTGGGACTCCCGAGTTT
>JBDGRB010000005.1:0-2697 GCA_042218485.1 Halobacteriaceae archaeon
TTAATTCATAATTTTCCGAGCCAGATCCTTTCTGGAGATAGTCGGTTACACCTGCAACAATGGCATCACTAGCAACCTCCTCACTCCCCTTTCCAGTAAAGAGAATAAAGGGAAGGTCAGGGTAGTTCTCACGAACGATCTCAAGAAGTTCGATACCATTCGCACCTGGCATGTCATAATCCGAGACAACACAATCAATCTCTGTCTCGGCCAGTTTATCGAGACCTTCGCTAGCATTCGTTGCTGTTTCAACAGTAAGGGCCTCATGTTCGCGTTCCAAAAATGTCGCAACCATAGACGCAAAATCGGGTTCATCGTCGATATGGAGAACGCGAATTGGTGAAAAAGGAAGACCCATTATAATTAGTTCATAAATTGGTTAATATTATGAATATTTGGATTGTAATAAATTCTCAATAAAAAGAATTTCATAAGGCTTATTCAAATTTTCCTCGATGGATATTGCTAGCCATGACACGAATGTGGGGAATTGACCCAACACTACTGTGTGATCAACATTTGCTTGGCGAGCATTCAGAACTCCATCAAGTAGTTGGTACTCTTCGAAATCATCCACACGGAAAGGCAATTATCAAAGGTCATGCCGAAAAGAATCAAATTGATACGACTCAGATTAAAGAGCGACATGAAGAATTAGCCACAGAGATGGAACGGCGCGGTATTGATCATTCGTCGCCATTAGAGTATTCTGACGCTCTTCAGCTTGGATCCATCAATTGCAAGCAAAACCGTGTAGAGTTACAAGAACGATGTGCAGACTGTCGTAAACGGATCGAAGAAGCAATGGAGTATACTGACGAATAATATGGTCTCTCGCCCTCAAATTCACATTATCTTCTATTTTTTCAAGATGATTAATATATCCAATATTAATATTCCATCAAGGCTGGAGAAAGTATTTCACGTTTCCCGCTGTTAAGGATTTTATGAGTCAGCGAAGTGAAAATGATCAAGATGGAGAGCAAAGTAATATCGTGTTCCTACGAACGCTATCACTTGCCGGTGTTCTTGGTCCAGTTATTTTCTGGATAGTTATTGGTATACTGGGAATATTAACACCCGAGTATAGTGCGGTTACCGATGTTATCAGTGATTTAGGTGCAGTAACTGCACCGTTTGCATTAATACAACGAATCAATTTTATAATTCTCGGTCTTGGTATTCTAGCCTTTGCTATAGGATTGGACCGTCAGTTTCGAGAGAGTTGGCGCCCATGGATTGGAGTGATCCTCATTGGTATGTTTGGTGTGATTGGTGTAATGGGAGCAGGGATATTTCAGTCTAACCCAACAAATCCAGATTCCCTCACTCATATGTTACATAGTATCGTATCAGTAATAGGATTTCTTGCTGGTTTAATTGGCATTCCACTCACCTCATGGCGGTTATATAAGGAGAATCAATGGTCTGGATATCAATCTCGATTAATAGTTATTGCAATCACAACTATTGTTATCGGATCGTTTGGTATCTTCTTGGCAAGTAATGGGACATCCTGGCCTGGTCTCGGGCAGCGACTTTTCGTTGGCGTTCTAACAGGTTGGATAGCCTATCACTCATTTAGCCTTTATAAGCTCGCTCGTATAAGGATCCAATCCGTATAATCACCCCTCCCTAGAGTGATTACTTTATAGTGAACGATCCCACCCACTCAGGCATGTGGAACCCCCTCACAAACAGTGACATAGCCTGAAGGAGTTAAATGAAACTTCTCAAATATATACAAACGGTCAAGTTTTCTCATTACAAAGTCGATCCGCTTTTCAATTACTGTCCGACGATCTGATGATAAATTTGAATATTCTATCACATAAATGATAATATCACTTTAATAATTGGAAGTATTAACTACTCATATGGGGAGAACAACAGACGCGCTCCAGAAAATCCTGAGAATTTTTCTGCTCCCTATCAAACTCATCTTTGAACTCCTCGGATCCGTTATTGCTATTTTCTTGTTACTATTAGTCCCAGTTGTTGTCGTCGCAGCGACAACTATGGCCTGGTATTTACCATTCTATATCATTGAGCGAGTTGTTAACTTACCATTGCTCATTGAGAGTAATTATATGAACATGATTGGCATGTCAGCGACAGTTGCTGGTGTACCGGTTATCTATCCATTGAGCTTGGGTATCCTCACGGCAATCCTGATTGGCTGGCCGGATCCTGATTACGAGTCTGATATTGATTCCACTATCTTTCAGTGGCGCTAATAACCATCAGTTAATGGATAAATTATAGCCTGTCCAAAAAACGTACGGCCACACCGAATCGAATAAAGGGACCTTATGGGAGTTTCTAAGTCGGTGGTTCAGCTGTGCGTTTGATTTCAACGATATGTCCTATCGTTTTAGATTCGTGCCGTCGAGAGACCTCAAGTGCCTTGCTCTCGGAGGGAATATACCGCTCAAAGTCACATCTCGTGCAGGTGAGATGATAAGACACATCTAGAGTCCAACTCCCTATACCTGAAAAACCATTGGCCAAAACAAAGTATTATTGTCCGTCTGTATGCCGTTTGTCACATGTACTGCAGGTTTCTATCGTGTATTTCTAATACTTCCGAAAAGATTGCCTTTATTACAGAAGTCACAGGCGAAAGCCCACGACTTTACAGTAGTTGCCGAAGTAGTTGCGAGATAGATTCCTCCGGTGGCACCGTGGAAGAAGTAT
>JBDGRB010000215.1:0-2659 GCA_042218485.1 Halobacteriaceae archaeon
GTCTTCGGTGGGTTGTTGCACGGAGCGTACGCGCTTCCTCCCACCCCTGAAGGGGTGGGTTTCCGCGCTGTATCCGCTATATGAATACAGGGCCTTCATTACGATGGGTATAGAAAACACCGATAGAAGATGACAACAATAGGTACAACTTCACGAATGAATCGAATCGGCTCAGACGGTCGGATACTAAATGTTCCTATGGACCATGGAATTACACTCGGGCCCACCCAGGGCCTTCAAAATATCGAAGAGACAATTGAAGCGGTCACACAAAATGGCGCAGATAGCATATTAACACAGAAGGGGCTTGCTGAACGGGTGCACCCGCATAAGCATGGAAAAGGATATTTCATTCATCTTAATGGCTCAACCACGCTCGGTCCGGATTCAAATGACAAACGCCGTACTGGACGGGTGAAAGAAGCAATTCGTTTGGGTGCAGATGCAGTTTCATTTCATATTAACATCGGAAGCGACTATGAACCGAATCAAATTGAGGAATTAGCTACTATAACCAAGCAAGCTCATGAGTATGGGATGCCGGTTTTAGCCATGACATACGCCCGAGGCCCTGATATTGACGAATATGATGCCGATACCCTTGCACATGCTGTTCGAGTCGGAGAAGAAATTGGTGCCGATTTAGTCAAAACGGCGTATAGCGGTGATACGGAAAGTTACGCAAAAGTTGCCAAGGCCGTTTCCATACCGTTACTTATGGCCGGCGGAAAACCACAAAGTGATCGGGAGATGCTCCAGAATGTCAGTGACGCCATAGAAGCTGGTGCGGCGGGTGTCTCAATGGGGCGATCCATTTTCCAACACGAGTCTCCAGGAGCGATGACGGCCGCAGTATCCGCAATTGTTCATGAAAATGCATCTGTTGACGAAGCAATGCGACACATATAGAAATACGAATTACCTGTAGCCAACCAAAAGAAAGAATAAGAGTATTTCACGGAACCAAGACTTTCGCGGAAAGAGATATATACTGTATATTGCCAGTTATCTTTCTGTTAGTTTGCTGCTATTCCTCCATCCACGACATGGACTTCACCTGTAATATATCGACCTGCATCACTACAGAGATATACAGCCGCCGGAGCGATTTCGTCTGGATCGGCAAATCGATCCACTGGAATCTGATCAATTATTGTAGAATATATACTTTCGTTTTCTTGGATAGGTTTCGTCAGTTGTGTATCAACATATCCAGGCGCTAATGCGTTCACACGGATATCCGGAGCCCACTCAACGGCCAAACTTTTCGTCATCCCTATTAATCCGTGTTTTGACGCCGAATACGCAGTTTGATAGGGCATTCCTCGGAGTCCACCCACACTGGCTACATTCAAAATAACACCTGTTTCATCCACATTGAAAATATGTTGGCCGAATTCTCTCGAACAATGGAACGCTCCCGTTAGATTCACAGCCAAAATATCCTCCATCGTGGCGATATCGAGGTTTTCAGAACTGCCAAAATATGGATTTATACCGGCGTTATTGACGAGAATATCAATAGTACCAAATTCAGCCTGTACATCATTAAAGAGTGTTTCTACAGCCGATTGTTCAGTTACATCAACCTGAAAATACGCACCGGTTCCATCAATTGACTCAATTTTGCTAACTGTGTCCTCTAATTGGTTTTTTGAACGAGCCACAGGAATAACGGTCGCTCCTGCACGACCAAACGCTATCGCAATTGCCTCCCCAATGCCACGACTGCCGCCTGTTATTATCGCTGTAGAGTCCGTGAGTGAAAACATATCACTGGACATACTATGTATTATAATTAGTGTACTGATAATGGTTTTATCCAAACACAACAATGATACGATTATATATAATTGAAAACGGTCATCACTCATTAATAGATGACAATACAAATGGAATATAGGTGCATAAAATGACGAGCAACGAACGTGGATCAACACAGTTCGAGAAACTCACTGATGAATCGGCTACTTCTCCGACCTTAATCGAGGGGTTACCTGGTCTTGGCATGGTCGCCTCGATCGCTGTCGATCAGATAACGAGTCAATTGGAGATGAGCCATCATGGAAATATTCATTCGGATGAATTTCCGCCAGTTGCCTCATTTAAGGATGGGCGTGTTCGCGATTCAGTTCGCGTCTATGCAAGCGAGGATCCATCAGTCATGACCTTACAAAGCGATATGCCAATACCATCAAATGCCATTGAACCACTAAGTCAATGTGTCCATCAAGATCTCGCCAAAGAATTTGATCGGGCTGTGTTTTTGGCCGGAGCCCAGGCAGACTCTGAAGAACAGATCGGCGAAGTTTCGGGGGTAGCTACTACTGATGCAATCGAATCGGATCTCGTGGAGGCTAATATTCAACTTGCAGAAGAATCTGGGGCTATTGGTGGAGTGACAGGTGCGTTAGTATCTGAGTGCTATCATAATGATGTACCAGCCGCTGTACTCATCGTTAGATGTGATCCACGGCTCCCAGATCCAAATGCTGCGCGATCAGTAATCGAGAATGCTCTCGAGCCACTCGTGGAATTCGACATTGATACAAGTGAACTTGAACAGCAAGCCCAACAAATCCAGCAACAAAAACAACAAATAGCAAAACAGCTACGTCAAATGCAAGAACAACAAGGAGAAGAAACCGTTCAAAGTCGA
>JBDGRB010000304.1:0-2643 GCA_042218485.1 Halobacteriaceae archaeon
GGATCATTACTGGCGAACACTGTACGCGATACATATATCAACCAAGCTGAAGCTGACCATTCATTAATTGACCATTTTAACGGTCCCACCGATTCCTGACATGATCCGAATGGAAGGTCCTTAGGGGAGAGGTGATCGAGGTTTCTTAATATCCCTTTCCGAGAAGCTCTCGGGCGATGATATTTTTTTGGATTTCTGTCGTGCCCTCATATATTTGTGTAATTTTTGCATCACGGTATAACCGTTCAACATCGAAATCATTGACATATCCCGATCCATAGATTTGAACCGCTTCATCAGCAACCTCAACGGCAACTTGTGAGGCAAATTCTTTCGCCATCGACGCTAACGACGTCAATTGTTCTTCTGCATGATCAACGGACCACGCAGATTTATATGTTAGTTGCCGTGCAGCTTCAGTTCTGGTATGCATTTCAGCTAATTTATGCTGAATTGCTTGAAATTCACTAATCGGCCGATTAAATTGTTCACGTTCTTGGGCATATTCCAACGCACGTTCACAGGCACCTTTGGCGATTCCTACTCCTTGGGCTGCAACCATAGTACGGGTATCATCAAAAAACTGCATTAGTTGCAGGAATCCAGCTCCCTCTGTACCGACCAGATTTTCCTCAGGAACACGGACATCATCAAAAATAAGTTCCGCTGTATCACTGGCTCGGATCCCTAATTTCCCTGTGATTTTCTCTGATGAAAAGCCATCGCGATCGGATTCCACCATGATCTGTGAAAATCCTGAATATCTGTCTTCAGCCGAAGAATCGGTTTGGCATAATACGACAAAATAGTCGCCGACGGATCCGTTTGTAATCCACATTTTGTTCCCATTAATGACCCAGTTGTCTCCATCTTTCTCTGCTGTGGTGGAGACTGAGGTGACATCAGAACCTGCCTCAGGCTCACTAATAGCTGTCCCCATCACGGCTTCGCCTTCCGCGATCGGTCGAAGGTAAGCCTCTTTCTGTTCTTCAGTCCCAAATTCCATGATAGCATCGGCTCCGAACGCGGCACTCGATATACATAATCCAACCCCGGGATCGACAGCAAATAATTCTTCAATAATAAGTGCATTTTCCAACGAAGAATACCCAGCTCCACCGTATTCAACAGGAATTCCTGCCCCAGTTAGCCCCATATCAGCGGCCTTATCCATAATATCGTCGGGATAAGTTTCTTCCTGATCATATTCGCTGGCAACAGGGGCAATCTCATTTTCCGCAAATCGTCGAACCTCCTGACGGATTGCCTCCTGTTCGTCGGATAGCTGAAAATCCATACCTATCAATAGAAGATAAATACAATTAAGTTATGGCTTTCCGGACAAATGATATCGAGAACAATAATTACCGACCTCGAGGTAATGACTCTATTTTTGGAGGTGAAATATATCCGATTATGCCACAGCTTCGGATGCTTCGAGGAGTTCTTGATACCGGTTACGGATCGTCACTTCACTAACATTTGTCACGTCGCTCACTTCACTCTGTGTGACCTTTTGATTCGTCAATAATGCACCAGCATATATCGCAGCGGCTGCAAGGCCAACAGGGCTTTTTCCACTCGTAATTCCATTTTCTTTGCCTTCTTCGAGGAGTTCGCGGGCTCGTCGCTCGACCTCATCGCTTAATTCAAGCTCCGAAACAAACCGCGGGAGATACTGGGCTGGATCTGCTGGTTTAACCTCAAGTCCGAGTTCCCGAACGATGTACCGATATGTTCGTTTGAATTCCATATCGTCGATCCGGCTGACATTCGCCACTTCATCAAGGCTCCGTGGCGTCTGCATTTGTCGGGCTGCAGCGTACAGCGATGCCGTTGCGACACCTTCAATTGATCGTCCTGGAAGCAGATCCTCTTCAAGGGCCCGTTGATAGATTACACTTGCAGTTTTCCGTACTTCTTCGGGGAGACCAAGTGCGGAAGCCATCCGATCGATTTCTCCAAGGGCTTGCTTCAGGTTCCGTTCCTTTGAATTTCGGGTTTTAAATCGTTCATTCCACGTCCGCAACCGTTTCATCTTCTGGCGCTGCCGGGAACTCAACGACTTTCCGTAGGCGTCTTTGTCCTGCCATCCGATATTCGTCGAGAGTCCCTTATCGTGCATCATTTCCGTCGTTGGTGCACCGACACGGGATTTCTCGTCTTTTTCTTTCGCATCGAAGGCCCGCCATTCGGGACCGTGATCGATCCCTTCTTCTTCAACAACCAATCCACATTCACTACAGACGGTTTCTCCGTGTTCTGCATCCTTACGGAGGGTCCCACCACATTCAGGACATACGTCGACCTCGTCTTGTTCTTCTTCCTCTTTGGTTTTCTCTACCTGTTCGTTACTATATGCTCGGATTGTGGTATCACTCATGATTGATTATTCAAGAGTTAAGGCGAAGAAATAAGTACTCGCCTGTCGACTCTTCCTAATCAATAGTAAGTTCGAAAGATACTTAAATGTTTCGTTATAATGGGTATTATTTCCGTTCCTTAATCGGCCTCTTTCTGGTGATTATTACTAACTAACTATATGTGAACGTTACCCATACTTTTATTACTGAATAAATTGAGTTATCGACCGAAATTTTATAATCTTTGTTTAATCAAATATTAGATGGAATAAACCGATTA
>JBDGRB010000048.1:0-2636 GCA_042218485.1 Halobacteriaceae archaeon
GGGGACAGCTCGATCTTCAGTCGAGTGCTCTCCCAGTCTGAGCTAAGGCGGCGTATAATAAAAGCAAGAATAGCCAGGAAAAAAGGATTTCGAATCCCAATAATCAAGTGGGTCCGAGCGGAGTTGAACCGCTGATCTCTTCCTTGTAAGGGAAGTGTCATAACCAACTAGACCACGGACCCAATCCATCTTATCGTAGTTCCTTCGTTTTGATAACCTTTACTTTCTATAAGCTAAATCTATCAACGTTTTGGGATCCAATATGATAAAAAATTTGAATTTTCAAGCCGATAGATATGCCTCCCCAAATTACGAACCTGTTTCGATTCGTAGGAAAGGCTTTTTATCACCCCTTAAACTATACAGTAATAATGGAATTAGAGGAAGATGACGACCCGTTCGAGGAGCAACGGGAGAAGGCCGAAAACCCGATGCGCCGACTGTTTCGGGAATATGGGGCCCAAAATAAACTACAGTTCCTCGCAGGGTTACTCGGAAGTATTGTTGCACGAACACTTGATCTATTGCCGCCGTTAATCTTAGGTATAGCTATTGACTCGATTTTTCGACAGGATAGACCGTTCGATCTCCCATTATTGCCCCAGTCATGGATTCCACAAGGAACAAATGCACAGTTTTGGTTTGCCTCTTCTATTATAGCATTATCCTTTTTTGGAGGGGCGGCATTCCACTGGACCCGAAACTGGGGATGGAATTCGTTTGCTCAAAACATCCAACATTCTATCCGGACAGATACATATAATAAAATGCAGCGGCTTAACATGGAGTTTTTTGCGAATAAACAGACTGGCGAAATGATGTCTGTACTTTCAAATGATGTCAATCGCTTGGAGAGATTCTTGAATGGTGGAATGAATTCTCTATTCCGCCTGGGTGTAATGGTTATTGGTATCGCAGCGATTCTAGCCTGGATGAACTGGCAACTTGCCATTATCGCGATGTTGCCTATTCCGTTGATTGCGTATTTCACCTATCGATTTATCCAAACAATTCAACCCAAATATTCCGATGTCCGATCTTCAGTCGGGAAAATGAATTCGCGGTTAGAAAACAATCTCGGTGGGATTCAAGTAATTAAAACAAGTACAACTGAGGATTACGAAAGTGACCGCGTCAACGATGTCTCACGTGATTATTTTGATGCAAATTGGGATGCTATTCGGACTCGAATTAAATTTTTCCCAGGTCTTCGGGTTATTTCGGGAGTGGGATTTGTTACAACATTCATCATTGGTGGCTTGTGGGTTCTTGGTGGAACTGGGCCAGGTCCCTTGACAGGTACCTTATCAACAGGACAGTTTGTGGCCTTTATCCTCTATACCCAGCGATTTATTTGGCCTATGGCGCAATTCGGGCAAATAATCAATATGTACCAGCGTGCTCGTGCGAGTAGTGCCCGAATTTTTGGGTTAATGGATGAACCGAATCGTATTTCGGAAGATCCTGAGGCAGAGGAATTGACAGTAGATGACGGCGAAGTCATCTACGATAATGTTACATTTGGATATGAAGACGAAAACATCATAGAAGATATATCATTCGAGGTTGAGGGTGGTAATACGCTTGCGTTAGTCGGGCCTACTGGAGCAGGCAAATCTACAGTATTGAAATTACTCCTTCGTATGTATGACGTTGATGAGGGTGAGATCCGAATCGATGGGACGGATATCCGTGATGTCACTATTCCAAGTTTACGTCGAAACCTCGGATATGTAAGCCAGAATACGTTCCTATTCTATGGGACGGTTAAGGAAAACATCAAATATGGATCGTTTGATGCCACGGATGAAGAGGTTATTGAAGCAGCAAAAGCAGCAGAGGCACATAAATTCATTCAAGGATTACCCGAGGGATATGATACAATGGTTGGTGAGCGTGGAGTCAAACTATCGGGCGGACAACGGCAACGAATTGATATCGCCCGGGCGATATTAAAGGATCCAGAAATCCTCATCCTCGATGAGGCTACAAGTGATGTTGATACGGAGACGGAAATGTTGATTCAGCGCAGCTTAGATCGTCTCACAGAAAATAGAACGACATTTGCCATTGCTCACAGACTCTCGACTATCAAAGACGCCGACAAAATTGTCGTCCTTGAAAATGGAAAAATCGCTGAAAGAGGCACCCATAGTGACCTTATTGAAAAAGATGGTCTTTATGCTAATCTGTGGGGCGTTCAAGCAGGCGAGATAGACGAGCTTCCCGACGAGTTTGTCGAAAGGGCCGCCGAACGAGCAGCAAGAACCGAGGCAGGCGACTAACAAATTTAGTTAAGTTAGTGGTCAGAATCGCGATAGAAAAACGAACGTATATACCTGAGATAGACCGAGTGCTCCAAGGCTTGTCTTTGATGGATATCACTATTTTCGCCCATTTTATTTAGCGGGATAAAACGAAAGCCCGAACTGATACAAAGATCCATACCGAGGATACATATATGCATCTTTCAGAGGTTAGCTGGACCAAAGCAGGGACGACTGATACCGATTTAGCCCTTGTACCGATCGGAAGCACTGAGCAACATGGTCCTCATGCTCCATTAGCGACGGATTCACTTACTGCGACGAAGGTCGCCGAATCAGCTGCCGAGAGATACGATTCAGAGGTTATTG